>DASZFR010000099.1:0-32250 GCA_035939635.1 Solirubrobacteraceae bacterium | reverse complement strand
CGGCGTAGGCGACCTGCCCTGGAAGGCCGCCGATCGCGGCGAGGCTCGAGATCACGACGATCCGCCCGTGGCCCCGCTCGCGCATCCCGCCGATGCACGCCTGCACGGTGCGAAAGGCTCCCGTCAGGTTCACGTCGATGTCGAGCTGCCACTGCTCGGCGGTCATCCGGTGCGCTGGGGCGATCGTCGTGGTGACGCCGGCGTTCGCGACGCACACCTCGATGTCCTCGAGCGGTGGGAACGGGTCGTGTCCGACGTCAAGGGCGATGTCGCATCCCTCGTGCAGGTCAAGCGTGAGGACATCGAGGCCATCGGCCGCAAGTCGCTGCGCGATCGCCGCCCCGATCCCGCGTGCCGCGCCCGTCACCAACGCCCTTCTCCGCTCGGTCACAATGCAGTCCCGATCACCATCGAAGGAGGGAACGATGACAGACCGCTGGTTTTCCGATCAGGACCTCGAGCGGCTCTCACGGCCGACGATGGACCGCGCGATAGAGGCCATCGACGCCGGCGAGCTCGAGCAAGCAAGGCGCCTCTGCGACGAGATGAAGCACGAGTGGCAGATGCTGCACGACCTGATGGCCTCGGGGGTGCTCGACCTCGTCTCGTTCATCCAGCAGCGCCTGGGCGACGAAGCCGTAGCGGAAGCCTGGACCGAGAGCATGAGCCGCGGCTGGCGCCGTCACCACGACGCGATCGTGGCCCTCGAGCGGCGGGAGCTCGTGGAGCTGCTCGCGGCGACGTGGCGCGCGCATTCCTGCTCCGGCGTCGGGCCGAACCCGGGCAGCTTCACGATCACCGAGGACGACGAGAAGGTGACCTTCACGATGAACCCCTGCGGCTCGGGCCAGCGGCTCGTGCGAAACGGGGCTTACGAGGGGCTCCCTGACGGTGGCGTCACGCGCGAGGCGCATGACTGGTCGTACGACCGCAAGGGCTTTCCGCTGTATTGCACGCACTGCACGTTCATGAACGAGTCGCTGCCGATCCAGTGGTCGGGGTATCCGCTGTATCCGTCAGACCCTCCTGAGGACTACGCCAAGGATCCCTGCACCTGGTACTGGTACAAGGACCCCGACGCGATCCCCGAGCGCCACTGGGAGCGCTACGGCGCCGTGAAGCCCCACCGCGCGCCGGCCGCCGGATGACCCGACGCGCGGCTTCGCCTCAGCCCACGTCGATCGTGTTCGCCGGGTCGGGCTGCTCGGAGGCGGGCGCCTGGCTGTAGTCGCCGAAGGGGCCGTCGCGGCGGGCAACCGCGCTGGCCACCCCCTCGCGCTCGGCCAGTGCGATGAACTCGCGCGCCTGTGGGGTGTTGCGCATCAGCCCGTCCAAGACCGGCCCGAGCAGCTGCGTCGTGGCCAGCCCCATGTTCTCGTAGGCCTGGTTGACGATCAGCTTCATCGCGCTCAACTGCGACAGCGGGATCTGCGCGAGCTCGCGTGCGCGCTTGGCCACCTCGTCCTCCAGCTGCGCGAACGGCACCGCCGCGTTGATCAGGCCCTCGCGCGCGGCCGCCGTGCCGGACAGCGGCCTTCCCGTCAGCGCGAGCTCCTTGGCTTTGGCAAGCCCCAGCCGGTACAGCCACATCCCCGTCAAATAACACCCCCACATGCGCGAGTAGGGAGTGCCGATGCGCGCGTCCTCGCTGGCGATCACCACGTCGGCGCAGAGCGCCATGTCGCTGCCTCCACCCACGCACCAGCCGTGCACCTGTGCGATCACCGGCTTGGGAGAGCGCCACAGGCTCATGAACTTGGGCACGGCGCCGAGGGCCTGCGAGGTGGCCCCGACGAAATCCTTGCCGGGATCCCACGCGCCGTCTGTCGTGAGCTGCTCGTCGTAGTGGTGAAAGCCGCCCGCGAAGTCAAAGCCCGCGCAGAACGCGCGCCCGGCGCCGCGCAGCACGATGACCTTGATGTCCTGGTCGCCAAGCGCGCGGTGCACCGCCGCCTCCAGCTCATCGGGCATCGGCGGCACGATCGTGTTCAACCGCTGCGGTCGGTTCAGCGTGATTGTCGCAACTGCGCCCGCGGTGTCGTACAGCAGCGTCTCGTAGGGCACGTTCTCCTCCTCGTCGGCGGGTCGGTGTGGCGGCGCCGTACGCGCGCGTGCCGCTCGGCGTCGATGCTAGGTGCTCGCAAGGGTCGCTCGCTCCCACGCGGGCCCGCGGCGAGCACTACGTTTCGGGCATGCGTGCGCTCGTGCAGCGGGTCAGCCGCGCGGCCGTCAGCGTCGACGGTCGCGTCGCCGAGGAGATCGGCCCGGGGTTGCTCGTGCTGCTCGGCGTCAGCCGCGTCGACGATGACGCCAGCGCGGAGCGCCTCGCGCGCAAGGTCAGGTCTCTGCGGGTGTTCGACGACGGCGCGGGTCGCATGAACGAGCCGGTCGGCGAGCGCGAGATCCTGTGCGTGAGCCAGTTCACGTTGTATGCCGACGCGCGGCGCGGGAATCGCCCGAGCTACGTCGACGCCGCGCCCTCGGCGCAGGCGCAGCCGCTGTACGAACGCTTCTGCGCCGAGGCGCGCGCGAAGCGGGGTGTTTTCGGCGCGCACATGGCGGTGGAGCTCGTAAACGACGGCCCCGTCACACTGCTGTTGGAGGCCTGAACAACCCCCAATCGGCGGTGATCAGAGCCTGCCCGACGCGCCGCGGGGGGCGTCGGAGGGCCTCGCGGCCAGCCATTGGTCGGGTGTTTTTGAGGTGCGACACAGCATCCGCGAGCGCGCTACGCTGCTTTGCGGCACGCGGGCCAGCGCACGGAGGCGAGGCTCACAACCAGGACGCTAGGAGCAACTGGCCGAAGGAGCACTAGGAGCAGCGGCCCGTGTGCCCAGTAGATCCGGAAAGCTTGCGTCCCAGCGCTTGCGCGATCCGGAAAGCTGTGCCCCAGCGGTTGGTTGGGTGATCCGAAAGCTTGCGCCCCCAGCGGTGGGGGGGTCGGTGCCGGGGGCGCATCCCACGCGACTTATGGGACGCGGATGTTATGGCGCGTGTCTGCACGGAAAACGTTCGCTCGGCGCAGTTTGGGAGCAAAAGAGGCCGCGCCCGCGCGTGCGAAAGCCGCTTCCTCGGCGCGACCGACCTAGCGCTCGGAGTCCCCGTCCGCGCTGGACGCCGCGCGCGAGCCTTCGGAGCGCTTGCGGAGTTTTCGAAAGGGCAGCCGGTCGATCAGCCGTGTCACCTCGAACAAGCGCTGCACCGGGCGCTCTCCGGGCATCATGCAAAACTCCCACATCTGCTCCTGGCACAGCGCGCGCACACGCAGGATCGCGCTGAGCCCGGCGGAGTCGATGAACTCGAGGCCGGCGAGGTCCAGCACCAGCTCGCCGGCTCCCTGCAAGCAGAGCTGCTGAACGCGTCCTTCCAGCTCGGGCGCCGAGGCGAGGTCGAGCTCCCCCCGCAGCATCAGCGTGTGGCAGCTGCCGTCCTCGTGGCTCTCAATGCTCAGCATCACTTGTTCCTTCGACGCGCGCGCGCGAGCACCGCACCGGGGCACGCTAACCGACCAGCGTGGGCGCGACGTGGTGCCACGCGCAATGCTTACCCGCGCACGAGCGCCGCGACGCAGTGGCCGGCGCGGTCGGATCCGTGGCGTCAGCTGCCCGAGGTCCGCCGTTGCAGCGCTTGCTCGATCTCTCGCACCGCGTCGCTCACCGCCGCCCAACCGCCGATCTCCACGTCCTTGCCTTCGATCTCCTTGTAGATCGAGAAGAACTGCTCGATCTCCTGGCGCAGTGGCAGCGGCAGGTCGTTGTAGTCCTCGTGCACGTTCCAGTAGGGGTCGTTGAGGGGAACGCAGATGATCTTGTCGTCGATGCCCTTCTCGTCGCTCATCTTGAACATCCCCACCGGCTTGACCGGGATGAGACAGCCCGGGAAGGTCGGCTCCGAAAGGCACACGAGCGCGTCCAACGGATCGCCGTCCAAGCCCAGCGTGCCGCGCAGGTAGCCGTAGTCGGTGGGGTACGTCGCGGCGCTTATCAACAGGCGGTCGAACTTGATCCCTTCCAGCTGCGGGTCGTACTCGTACTTGTTACGTCCACCCTTGGGGATCTCGACCACGCAAACAATCGTGCGCACCGTGTCCATCGGCGCAGCATACGACGCCACCACGCGCCGCCGCAGACGCGGTGGCGCCGCTGCGTGCACGTCTTGGCTACTGGGTGTAAGGTACACAGTGCAACCTACGGGGAGGGAGAGCATGAGCGAGATGGGGGACGTGCGACACCGGTTCCTGAGGGCACGGGCGGCACGACGCTTGCCGGTTGGCGTTCTGGCGGTGTTCTGCGTATTGCTGTTCGTGCCGGCCCTCGCCGCGGCCGCGCGGTTTGAAGCAGGTGCCGCGAGCGCCGACATCACGCCGCCCGCCTACACGCAGGCCTCGGACGCGGCGTTCGCGCCGGCCTGCGGGACCACGCCCAAACAGGTGGCCGAACTGTGGCCGGGGCCACGTCCGTTTCAGTTCGAGAAGCCCTATCGGGACGAAAAGAAACTCGGGCGTTTCGCGATCGGAGACACGTTCTGCGAATCGGACGGCACGGGCCGCTACGAGGCCCCCTACATCGCCGGCGGCAGCGGCCAGAACCACTGGCCGGAATCGGTCGACCCGGGCAACGGCCCCGCCGCGCGCGCGGTCGCCTTCTCCGTCGGCTCAAGCCGCGCGGCGGTCGTCTCGGTGGACTCGATCGGGATGTTCAACGTGACCTTTGAACGCATCCGCGCCGAAGTGCAGAAAAAAGACCCGGGGCTGTCGCAGATCTTCATCTCGAGCACGCACGACGAGTCGGCGCCCGACCCGATCGGGCTGTGGGGACCGGGAACCGAAGAACCCGAATCGCCGACCGCGGTGAGCTCCGGGGTGGACGAGTACTACTTCAACTTCCTCGTGGAACGGATCGCCAACGCCGTCGTGGCGGCCGACCACGCGCGCAAGCCCGCAAAGCTGCACGTGGCGATCGGCTCGATGCCTTCCAACACGCAGAGCTGCTGGTCCTCCTACCCGTTCATCGACGACCAGTCGATGCCGGTGATGCAGGCCACCGGCCGCGGCGGGGCCGTGATCTTCACGCTCGTGGACGTGAGCACGCACGCCGAGACCCTCTCCTTCTCCGGCAACCACGCCTACATCGACACCTTGTCCGCGGACTGGCCCGGCAAGATGCGCGCTGACCTGGAAGCGCGCTGGCCCGGCAGCGTCGGGGTGGAGATGGCAGGCATGGTGGGCAGCGTGGAGACGCCCACCGTCTACGAGCCCGAGAGCACGCAGGTGCTGCGCGTCCCCGGAGCGCTGCACGGCGTATCCGGCAACCCCGACGGCTGCCGCAGCGTGTACCCGCAGCCGGCGTCCGGCACGCCCGTGACCGACGCCAAAGAATTCAACAACGCCTACGGTCAGAGCGTGTCCGACGCCGCCGCCGCGGCGCTGGGCGGCGCCCGCACGGTTCGCCCAAGCGCGATCAAGACACAGCAGCAGCCGGTGTGCGTCGAACTGGAAAACAACCTCTTCAAGGCCGCGTTCGCCGCAGGCCTGTTCCCGGACCGTCCGGGCTATGCGGACTCGGCCTGCAGCGTCGAAGCGAAAAAGGGCAGCGCGCCGTTTTTGAAGAGCAACGTGGGCGTGCTCACGATGGGGCCGGTCCAGCTGGCCTACTCGCCCGGTGAGGTATTCCCGTTCACCGAGGTGGGCGGCCCGATCGACGAAGCTCAGATGCCGTTCCCGAACAACTGCTACGAACCAACGACGGAAAACTTCAACTGCGGCACGCCGCTGCCGATGACGCCGTTCACCACCGCCGAGATGACCGGCCGCTACCGCTTCCTCGTGGGGCTGGGCGAAGACATGATCGGGTACATGGTCCCGCCCGGCAACTTCGTCGGCAGCGAAGGCGAGGCCACGAAGGAACCGTGGCTGGCGTATGAGAACCAGAAGAAAGGCGGCCCGGACCGCTTCGGCTACGGCCACTCCGACGACGCCGAGAGCGTGGGACCCTACGCGGGGCTGGCGGTCACCGACGCGCTGAAGGAACTGCTCACGAGCGACGGGCCTGGCCTGCAGCTCGTTCCCGGGGTGTTCGTAGACGGGGGCGGCCACCTGTCGGACACACCGTTTGCCGCCGGGTCGTTCACGGGCGCGGTCGGCGTGGAGGTGCTGCTCGGCGCAAAAACGCCATCCAAGCTGATAGTCGGCGAGCACGGCGTGCGCGGGTGGGCAACGTTCGACGGGCTCCGCGACCCCGGCACGGCGGGAACCTCGCTGCCGTACTCGGTGCGCACGCGCGGAGTGCTCGTGCGAAAGCGTCCGCTGCTGATCGACGTCTTCGAAGGCGCGCGCAAGCTCGGTGTGCACTGAAGAGCTCGGCCGGCTCTGAGACCTGCTGGCGCGGGGGCGCCAGCTGCTGGGAAGCGGACCTGGCCGGAGGCGCGGCGCGGCGGTGCGTCGCGCGCCCGGTGATCTCGCGCAGCGGGTGGACGCATATGGGCCCGGCGAGCTCGCATCCGCACCGTCTGGCCCTTTGATATACTCGCCGGTATCTGGATTCCCGACGGTACGTGGAGGCGTAACGTGGCCGACGACCGGCACACGTTTCTGTTCATGGATCTCGTGGGCTTCACCGCGCTGACGGCCGAACATGGCGACGACAGCGCGGCGGACGTCGCGCTCGGCGTCTACGCGCACGTGAGGCGATTGCTGCCGGAGCACAGCGGCGAAGAGATCAAGACGATCGGCGACGCGATGATGATCCGCTGCGAGGACCCGCGCCGCGCGGTGGACCTGGGCCTGTGCATATCCGAGCAGCTCGCGGGCGTTGCGCACTTCCCGCCTGTTCGCGTGGGCGTGCACACCGGCTCGGCCGTGTGCCGCGACGGCGACTGGTACGGCCACGCCGTCAACGTCGCGGCGCGGCTGTGCTCGGCCGCCGGCGGCGACGAGGTGCTCGTCAGCGACGCCGCGCGAGACGCGGCTGGACGCCTCGCACACATCGAATTCGGCGCACGCCGGCTGCACTGGCTGAAGAACGTGCCCGAGCCGGTGGCCGCGCGGTCGGCCGGGCGCGTGGAGCACGCGTCGCGCCGCAGGAGGTTTCCGGACTTTGCCAACATCGCCCGCAGGCCGGATGCGGGCGCTCGCATGCGCTATACGGAGGTGACGGGTTGATGAAACGGCTTACACGCAAGGAGAGCCAGGCGCACACGCGCGAGTGTCTGATGCGCTCGGCCGCGCACGTGTTCGCTCGGCGTGGGCTGCAGCAGGCATCGATCGACGAGGTGGCCGAAGACGCAGGCTTCACCAAGGGGGCGTTCTACGCCAACTTCAAGAGCAAGGAGGAGCTGTTCCTGGCCATGCTCGACGAGCGCTTCGCCAAGCGGCTCGAGGACATCGAGGCGGCGATCGCGGCAGAGGGCGACGCCGCAGAGAAAGCGCGTCTCGCCGGGGACTCGTTCGTCGCGCAGATGCGCGCCGATCCCGAGTGGGAGCGCCTGTTTTTGGAGTTCGGCGCCTACGCCGCGCGCGACGAAGATTTCCGCGAGGAGCTCGTCACGCGCTATCGCGCGATGACCGACCGCATTGCCGCCGCGCTGGAGGGGCACGCCGCGCAGATGGACAAGCAGCCCACATTGCCCTACCAGCAGGTGGCGCAGATGTGCTGTGTGATGGCAAACGGCTTCGCGCTCGAGAAGCTGCTCGACCCCGAGTCGGTTCCCGACGAGATGTACGGCACGATGCTCGCGGTGTTCTTCGCGGGTCTCGACGCTGTTTACAGCCAAGCGGCTTTCGCGGCCGTGGGCGCGAGCGCCTAACCGCCCGCGCGTAGTCGCTGCCGGCGGCATGCCGCCGCGGCGGCCTGCTTGCGTTCGCCGCGCAGACGTCAGCCGCCGGGCGCTATCGCAGTGCTGCTGTCTGCGCTCGCGAACGGCAGCGCGTAAAAGATCGCGACCGCGCCGCAGATCGCGAGCGTGATGTAAGGCGAGACTACGGCCAGGGCGGTGGCTAGCGCGTAGGGCAAGAGCCCGGTTACGTTGCGCCGGAGGATCTGTTTGCACTCCTGTTCGCTGAGCTTGACGCGGTGCAGCTGCGGCTTTGCCAGCAGGATGTGGCGATTGAGGGCGATGAACGCGATCGACATCAGCAGGTACGAGCCGCTGTAGATCGCCACGGCGAGGTGTGCGCCGTGGCCGAGCTTGAGGTATTCGGCAGCCAGCGCGGTGGTGAACGGGAGCAGGCCGATCGTCAACAGAAGCAGGATGTTGAGCGTCATCACCGCGTGGTCGACCCGGCCCAGGCGCCGGATCGCCGCGTGGTGGTTTATCCAGATGATCCCGATCGTCAGAAAAGACGTGAAGTAGGCCACGTAGTGCGGCCACTGCTGCCCGAGCGCGCGCGCGAGGCTCATGCCCGGGCCCGTTTTTGGCACGTGGATGTCGAGCACGAGCAGCGTAATCGCGATCGCGATCACGCCGTCGGAGAACGCCTCCAGGCGCGTCGGGCTCATCGTCTGTCCCTTCGCCGGGCCATCGGCATCTCCTGTCGGCCGCGCTTGAGCAGGCGCCGCGACCCGCCACGCCTGGGATGTGCGCGCCGCGGGGCTACCGCTTGGAGGGGAGCGTGTGCGCGAACTGCACGCCGCGACGCACCCACCCCGCGAGCCGGGTCTTGGTTCGCACGCCCTGCGGCGCGACGCGGATCCACCCCGCCATCTGGCGCCCGCGCATCTCGAACGGGGTCGCGTGCGGGCGCTTGAGCACCTCGTCGCCGTCCCGCGGCGCCACCCTCACCATCAACCCGCCCTGGCCAGAGGCGCTGACGGCCATGTTGCCGTTGAGCAGAACCGCAAGCCCGCCGAACATCGCCTGCTCGGCGATGCCGTGCTCGCCAGCAAGCTGCTCGCGAATCCGGTGTGCCAGCTCTTCGTCGTAGGCCATGGCCGTGCCCGCGCGATCCGCGCGATCTTGTGCGGGATCCTAAGCGAGCCGCGCGCGCGTGTCGGGCCAGGGCCCAGCGCTTATGGCGGCCCGCCGCCGAACCCAGGCAGATGCGCAACTACCGTCCATACGAAATGCGGCGCGCGCTATGTCACGCGCGCCGCACTCCAACTACGCGCCACCTTCGGGGGGCGGTGCGCCGCCACCTTCGCCGGGAGGCGCTCCGGCCGCGCCGTTCGGTGGCGCTGCGCCGGGTGGCCTACGGCCGCCGCCGAACCTCCCACGCAGGTCGGCGCGGCACTTGCTTTCAGCTGCTTTGAACGTGGAGCTGGTCGTGTTTAGGCCTTTGGTGCTGAACACGGGTCCGTTGCCGCTCGTGTTCGGCGCGGGAAGGTTGACGCCGTTTTCACGCATGCACTGCGCGAATTTCGTCAGCGCGGCGCGCGCTGTCGCGGTGTCGAAGCGTCGCGAGCCGCGCAGCAAGTTGCCACCGCATTTTCTGAGCGCTTCCAGGTACTTGGCCTGCGAGACGCCTGCGGGGGCTTTGAACACTCCGCGTCCGCCGCCGACAAGGCCTCCGCCACCTCCGGGCTGAGCGGGTTTGCGCGATGGCGCGGGCAGGGTGATGCCTTCTTTTTGCATGCACGCCCGAAGCGCGGCAAAACGGCCAGAGCGCTGGCCGTTGGCTTGCGTGCTGCTGTTCGCGCTGTTTGTCGCCGAGTTGGCTTTCGAGCTGGACCCGCCGCACGCGGCGAACGTGACGGCGATGGCCACCGCCGCGAGCCCCGCGAGGAGTCCCCGCAAGCGGCGGCGGGCGCGGGCTCGAGAGTGGTCATGTGTGTCGATTGACATACCTCTTGTTCCTTGTCGTTGGGGGTTGGTTGGTACTAGCCAGATCCGAACAGCTGCGGCCCGGCGCCGCCTCCGCCCGAGCCGCCCGAGCCGCCTGAGCTGCCCGAGCCCGTGCCCGATCCGCTCGAGCCGATAGTGATCGAGCTGGCCGAGACGCTTCCGTTTGTTCCCTGACTGCCCGCGACCGTCACGGCGTCGCCGGGATGGATGCTGTGCACGCTTGCGGACACGGTCTTGCTCACGCGCGTTCCTGCGGGAGCGTTGACCTTCACGGTGCTGCCTTCCCCGCTGGTCACATAGAGGGTGTTTCCGCTCACGTATGAGACTTCGCCACGCGTGAGGCTGCCCGCGAAGCCGGTGCCGCCGGGGAAGCCTGCGCCCCCGCCGGCGAACGATCGGCTCAAGCCGCGCCCGGCGCCTGAGCCCGTGCCAGAGCCGGTGCCGCCGCGCAACGCTGCCAGCCCGGCCACTCCTCCGCCTTCTGAGGTTGATTTGGTCTGACCCTTCTCCACCTCGACGCCGGCGAGGAAGCCCGCGCCGACCAAGAGCGCAGCGACGAGCGCCACCGGGACCGGGGCGAGCAGCTTGCGCCGAGGCCGGGGCGGCAGCTCGTCGGGCGGCTCCAGCCACTCCTCCTCTCCGTCCACGTCGTAGTCGAGCGTGGCGGTGTCGTCCACGGGGATGTCTGGCGTACTCATCTGGTGCTCCTGGTCTGGGGTAGGCGGGTCACTCAAAGCGCAGTGCCTCGATTGGTCTCAGCGCGGCCGCGCGTGCCGCGGGGTAGGTGCCGAAGAACAAGCCCGACGCGACCGCCGCGCCGAACGCGAGGAAGATCGAGTACGTCGCGATCGCGGGGTGTACGCCTGCGATTTCGAACTGGCTGCCGATCACCCCAACGGCGACGCCGGTGAGTCCGCCGATCAGCGAGACGAGCATCGCCTCGGTCAAAAACTGCGTGAGGATGTCGCTGCGCCGGGCGCCGATCGCCTTGCGGATGCCGATCTCGCGCGTGCGCTCTGTCACGGACACGAGCATGATGTTCATCACCCCGATCCCGCCGACGAGCAGCGAGATCGCGGCGACCTCGCCCAGCAGCGTGGTGAACACGCTGCTTGTTTGGCTGGAAGTTTCAAGCAGCGCGCCCTGGTTGAGGATGCTGAAGCCCGGTTCGGAGGTGTTCTTGATCTTGTGGCGTTCCTCGATGATCTGCGTGACCTCGCCTTCCGCGACCTTCAGCGCCGATTCGGACTTCGCCTGCACGGTGATCGAGTCGATCGGCCCGACGCCTGTGAGCGAGTCCTGCACCGTGCTGATCGGCGCCATCACCACGTTGTCCTGGTTGGTGGTGCCGTTGGTGCCCTTTTTGGCCAGCACGCCCACCACCTGGTAGTTGGAGCCGTTGACTTTGATCGTCTGCCCGACCGCGCTTGCGCCCCCGAAGAGTTCCTGCACGACTTCCTGACCGATAACGGCCACGCGCGCGTGCCGCGCCACGTCTTCGGAGGTAAACGAGGAGCCTTCGGCGAGCTTGTAGCTGTGGGCGGTGAGGTAAGACGGTGTCGTGCCCACGAACGAGGACGGTTCAAAGCTCGTGCCTCCGTAGACGAGCGTCACGCTGCTCGCGTTGACGACCGGCGAGGCGCTCTTCACGTCCGGTGCGAGGGTCGAATTCTGCAGCGCCTGCGCGTCCGCCTTCGTGAGCGGGATGCTGCTCGCCGTGCTCGCGCCGAGGACGCGACGGAACCCGCCGCTTCCCTGCACGATCAGCACGTTCGTGCCCAAGCTCTGGATGCGCGACTGGACGGCCTTGGACGAGCCGTTGCCGACCGCGATCAGCACGATCACCGACGCCACCCCGATCGTCATACCGAGGATCGTCAGGCCCGAGCGCAGCTTGTTGGCGGTGATGCCGCCCCAGGCGATGCGCAGCGTCTCGCGGCCGATCATGGCGCCTCGCCATAGGCGTGGTGGGCTGACTTCTGCTCTTGGACCGCCGGCGGGGACGCGGTCACGCCGGTGCGTCGGTGGTCGTCGATCACGCACCCGTCGCTGAGCGTGATCACGCGCTTGGCCTGCGCGGCGACATCGGGCTCATGCGTGATCAGCACCACCGTGCGACCTTCCTCGTTGAGCGCGGAGAAGACCCGCAGGACGTCTTCGGTGGAGCGCGAGTCGAGGTTGCCCGTGGGCTCGTCGGCGAGGATCAGCGTCGGGTTCGTGACGAGCGCGCGCGCCACCGCGACGCGCTGCTGCTGGCCGCCGGAAAGCTCAGAGGGCTGGTGGTGCAAGCGCTTGGCCATGCCCACGGCGGCGAGCGCCTCGCGCGCCCGGTCGCGGCGCGTGTGACGATCGACCCCCGCGTACGCCAGGGGCAGTTCGACGTTGGCGAGCGCGCTCGTGCGCGCCACCAGGTTGTAGCTCTGAAAGACGAAGCCGATCTTGCGGTTGCGCAGGTCGGACAGGTCGTCCTCGTCCATTTCGCGCACGTCGACGCCGTCGATCAGATAGCGACCCCCGCTGGGCAGGTCCAGGCAACCCAAGATGTTCATCAGGGTGCTCTTGCCGCTGCCTGAGCTGCCCATGATCGCCACGAAGTCCCCGCGGGAGACCTGCAGCGAGACCCCGCGCAGCGCGCGCACCTTGATCGCGCCGAGCTCGTACGTCTTTGAGATGTCCACGACGACGATCGCCGGCGGCCGTCGCCTGCGGGTCGCGCGCCGGGCCGCGTTGCGCGGCATCAGCGCGCTGTCCTTAGAAGCGCGCACGCGCGGTCGTGAGCCCTGCTGTCGCCAACGCACCGCGATCAGCCTCCGGGAGGACGTCCTCCGCCGACGACGATGCCGCCGCCCGAGAAGCCGCCGCCACCCCCGCCGAGGGCGCCGCCGAGACCACCGCCGCGCCCTGCTCTCGAGCCGAGGCGCGAGCTCAACGAGGCCCCCGACGTGCTCGTGGTGGGCAGGACGATCTCTTCGCCGACGTTCAGCCCGCTGAGGATGATCGTCGAGCTGTCGCCGGCGAGCCCGGTCGTGACCGGTTGTGTTACCCGCTTGCCGCCGCGTACCACCGTGACCGATCCGCCTTTGATCGCGCTGGTCGGCACGCTGACGCCTTCGGACTGCTTGACGACGACTTCGGCCGTCGCGCTCATGCCCACTTTCAGCCCTTCGGCGCCCTGGTCGAGCTGGAAGGTGACGTCGTAGCTGACCGCCCCACTACTGCTCGTTGGCACCTGGCTGACGCTCACCACGTGCGCCGCGACCTTGCGGCCGTTGAGCGCTTCGACGGTCACGGTGGCGATCTGCCCTTCGCGCACGCTGCCTATTTCCGACTCGCTGAGCGCGACGACGACCTGCAGCGATTCGAGGTTGTTCAGGACCGCGAACGACGACGAGCCGGAGGACCCTTGCGAGGCGCTCGAGGACCCGCTGCTCGACGAGCCGCTCGGAGACCCAGATTTTCCGCCAGTGGCGCCCGCCGACGAAGTGCTGCTCGGCGAGCTGCCCGTACTCGACGAGCCGCGAGTCGTGCCGGTCCCCGACACCGTTTCGCCGACTTCGCCCGACAGCGAGACGATCGTGCCGTCCTCGGGCGCGGTCAGCTTCGTGTTCTGCACCGCCTGTTCGTCGCTCTCCACGGTCAGCTTGTCGCTCCTTACGGCCGCTCGCGCCGAGGCGAGGTTCGCTTCGCGCGTGGCGGCGCTCTGCTTGGTGCTTGACGAGGTCCCCTGTGCCGTGGTGGCGGTCTGCGCGGGCGAGCTGGATTTCGCGCTGGTGCTGGATTTCGTCGAGCCGCCCCCCCGGCTACCCGAAGTCGGGTGCGACGACTTCGTCGTTGTGTTCGGCGTGGTTTTCCGCGTCGTCGTCGTTGGCGTGCTCGACGTTCCGGTGGTGGTCGGCGGAGCGCTGGTCTGGCCGGGGGTTGTAGTCGCGGCTTGAGCCCGTGCCGGCGCGCTGGCGCCCGTGGCCGGCGCGTAGGCGGTGTACTTGGCGGTGCTCGCCGTTGTGGCAGTTGCGGCTGTTGCCGTTGAGCCCGACGGGCTCGTGGCGGAGGACCCCTGCCCAGCGGACGTTTCGCCTTCGTGTTCTTCGAGTTGTGCGAGGCTGGCTTCAGACGATTTCAGCGTCGCCTTGGCCTGTTCGGAGGTGACTTCTGCGCCCTTCGGGTCGAGCGTCGCAAGCAGCTGCCCCTGCGCCACCTGCTGTCCCGGTTTGACGTAGATGTGAGTGACCGTTCCGCTCGTCTTGAAGCCGAGGTTGAGCTGGCTGGCGGACTGGATGTTGCCGCTCCCGGACACGGTGGACTGGACCACGCCGCGTTTGACAGTCGTCGTGCGCGTTGCGCGGCCGCTCGACTGTGACGGAGGTCCGGTCACGATGTACGCGGCGACTGCGAGCGCGATGCACAGGCCGAGGAGCGCCGTGTTCAGCAGCGGCTGCTCTTTGAATTTGCCCAGCACGTCGTTTCTCTCGTGCGGACCCCACTCGCCCGCTGGAGACACCCGACCTGCACGCTGACCGTCCGCGCGAACGTCCGGTCGGGGTGTGCTCGGTGCGTCGTGTCGCGGCGTCATGAGACTTCCTCAGTGGTGGGAGTCGGTGTGCGGCGGTGCGAGGGGCAGCAGCCTCGCGAGAGCCCACCGTCAGCGTGGCGTGTCGCGGTTAGCGTCTTGTTAGGCCCGTTTGAAAAGCAAGTAAGAACCGCCGGTCCGCGCGATCCGGTCGCTGCGCTCGGCACGCCCGCGGCGAGAACGACGTCGGCCAGGCGCGGCGTGCTGCAAGCCGATACGGCCATCTCGTTGATCCATCGTGGCTGCGCGCGCAAAGAACTTCATAAGAAGGAGGCTGGATGAGAGCCTTCTTATCCTTCTTATGAGATTCTTCGACGCCGCTGGCAGCCTGGCAGACGACACGATGGACGATGGGGGGTCTCGACACCCAGGCGGTGCGATCGCCACCCCGGCGGGCGAGAACGCCGGCGCGCGCATTCTCGTGGTCGACGACGAGCCGGCCCTGCGCCAGGCGCTCGCGCGCGCACTGGCGCTGGAGCGCTATTCGGTCACGCTCGCCCCCGACGCCTCGTACGCGCTGGACCTGCTTGCGGGCGAGAGCTATGACGCGATCGTGCTCGACATCTTGATGCCGGGCATGGATGGAGTGGAGCTGTGCAGGCAGCTGCGGCGCGGCGGCGACCGCACCCCGGTGCTGATGTTGACCGCGCGCGACGGGCTCGACGATCGCGTCGCGGGCCTCGACGCGGGCGCGGACGACTACCTAGCCAAGCCCTTTGCCCTGCGCGAGCTGATGGCGCGCGTGCGCGCTCTGCTGCGCCGCGGCAGTGTCCCGGGGCAGAGCGCACAGCCGCTGGTGTACGCCGATCTCAGGCTCGAACCAGGTGCCTATGAGGTGTACCGCGGAGAGCGCGAGCTGACGCTCACGCGTACGGAGTTCCGCCTGCTCGAGCTTTTCATGCGCCACCCGCGCCAAGTGCTCACTCGCACCGTCATCATGGAGCACGTGTGGGGATATGACTTCGGCGCGAGCTCGAACTCGCTCGGTGTGTACATGGGTTATCTGCGACGCAAGACCGAGGCAGGTGGAGAGCCACGCCTGCTGCACACCGTGCGCGGCGTGGGCTACGTGCTGCGCGCGCAATGACCTTCCGCCACAGGATCACGCTGGCGGCGACGGCCGCGGTGGCAATCGCTGTGTTGATCGCGTCGGGGCTGACCTACGTGTTCGTTTCCGATCAGTTGCACGGTCAGATCGACAACTCGCTGCGCGCCAGCGCGGCTGGGGTGCAGCGCGGAGTGATTGCGCTGCGAACCGGCATCACGCCCCCGCCGGCCAGGGTGCCGCCGGGTCTCGCGCCGCAGGTGCTCAGGCGCATCCTGCGGCTGCGAAGCGGCGCGCCCGCGGAGGGCGCGAGCGAACGCTTCAGCCACCTCTTGGGCACGCCGCGATCCTCTCTCGGCCAGGAACGCGGTGTGTTTCAGCTGCTCGGCGACAAAGGCCAGGTGCTCGTGCCGCCCGGCGGGGGGTCGGTCACGTTGCCGACGGATGCCCGGGCGGTAGCGCTCGCGCGTTCGGGAGGCCCGAGCTACGTGTCAGAAGCCCGCATCGGCTCCGATCACCTGCGCGTCCTCACCGCCGCGCTCGCCGGTGGCTCGCCGGCGCGCGCGGTCGAGATCGCACGCTCGCTCAACGAGGTGGACCACACGCTGTCCGACCTACGCCTGATCCTGATCGCGGTCGCGCTCGGCGGAGTGGCCGTGGCAGCCCTGCTTGGCGCGCTGGTCAGCCGCGCCGTCGTGGCGCCGGTGTCGCGGCTGACCGCCGCCGCCGAGCACATTGCAAAGACGCAGGACATGACGGGGCGGATTCCGCCACGCGGCGGAGGCGAGCTCAGCCGCCTGGCGGTGAGTTTCAACGCGATGCTCGACGCGCTGGAGGCCTCGATGCGTGCGCTGGACGCCTCAGTTCGCGCGCAGCGCCAGCTGGTCGCCGACACCTCGCATGAGCTGCGCACGCCGGTCGCGAGCGTGCGCGCAAACATCGAGGTGCTGCAGCAGTCCTACGACCTCTCGGTGGAGGAGCGCGAGCGGCTGCTCAACGACGTGGTGGTTCAGCTCGAGGATCTCACGGAGTTGATCAACGACGTGATCGAGCTCGCGCGCGAGGACGAGCTGTCGCAGGCTCGCGAGGAGCTGCGCCTGGACGAAATCGTCGCCGAGGCGATCGACCGCGCCCGGCTGCACGCGCCGCACGCGAGGATAGAGGCCGAGCTGCAGGAGACGGTCGTGCTGGGAGACGCGGCGAGACTGGCGCGCGCGGTCAACAACCTGCTCGACAACGCGCTGAAGTTCTCGCCCGACGACAGCTCCGTTGAGGTGGTGCTGCGCGACGGCGAGCTGGCCGTGCGCGACCATGGCCCGGGCATCGATCCCGCCGAGCTACCGCATGTCTTCGACCGCTTCTACCGCGGGCAGAACGCGCGTCCACTGCCGGGAAGCGGGCTGGGGCTCGCGATCGTGCGCCGGGTCGCCGAGACTCACGGAGGCCGCGTCAGCGCGGGCGCTGCGTCTGGAGGCGGGCTGGTCGTGCGACTGTGGTTGCCGGCGCTCCCCGTCGCAGGCCACAGGCAGCTCGAGCCAAGTCGCGTCTGAGCGGCTGTTGCTCGCCCCCACCGGCCGGCGCCCGACGGATCAGAGGTCGATCAGCTCGAACGACACTCGCCCATCGCGCACGCGCGCCACGCCCATCGTGTGCGCCGGTGCGCGGCGGCGCTCGGTCGGGCTGCCCGGATTAAAGATCTGAACGCCGTCCTCGTCCGTTTCGTGAAGCGGCCAATGGGAGTGACCGAAGATCACCGCCGCGGCAGACGGAAAGCGTCTGCGCAACCGCTCGATGCGACCCGCGGCCGGCCCCGCGTCGTGCGTCATCGCCAGCGAGGCGCCGGCAGCTTCCAGCTCGAGCGCCGCCGGCAGCAGGTTGCGCAGCGCGGGCTCATCGACGTTGCCGTGCACGGCCTTCACCGGAGGCCCGAGCGCAGACAGCGTGCGCAGCACCGAAAGGCGCGACAAATCGCCGGCATGCAGGATCAGGTCGGCGCCGCGGAGGCGCTCGACACACGCGGGCGGGAGGCGCCGCTCACCGCGTGGGAGGTGGGTGTCGGCGACGATCGCGATCAGCATTCGCGGCGCGGCTTCTGTTCGGAAACCGCCAAGAGTAGGATGCGCCCGTGAGTCGCGTGACGCGCGCGGGGGGCACACTGCTGGCGGGCAACTTGGCGTGGCTGGCGTTCGCGCTCTCCGCCGCGCCCGCCGTGCAGGCGCAGCCGTTCAGCCAATGCCCGCCTGTCAGCGTGGACAAAAGCTGCCAGTTTCTCGTGACGATCACCAGCGCCGGCCAGTCGGTCGCCCAGGACACGACGCAGGGACCCTACGACGGAGAAGACGACTCGCTGATCGGCGTCCAGAACAACTCCTCCAAAACGATTGCCGCGCTTCCATTGTCCGCCACCGGAACCGCGCTGTTTGGGTTCGAGGAAGACGGGCTGTGCGACCCCGGCGGCACTCCCGTGGCAGCTGGCTGCGTACCGGTGCCGGGATCGCCCGCGGGAACGACCTGCCTGGCCAAGTCGGTGGCCTGTTCGTTCGCGCCGCCGGCGGGCGAGCCGGCCAACACCACGGAGGCCGGCGGGGGCAGCGCTCTGCCGTGGCCGAACGGCGATCGCCAAAACGGGTACGAGGGACCAACCTCGTGGTTCAGCGCCATCACCGCCGACACCACGGGCGGCACCGTCAACTTCTCGCCGCCCCTGCAGCCCGGCGCGTCGACGTACTTCGCGCTCGAGGCGCCGCCGAACGCCGCGGCGATCACGGTCGGAACGCCGACTCCCGGCGGTCCAACGGGGTCTTCGGGGCCGGCGACCGCGTTCGGTCGCAACGGCATCGTCCAGGGCCTGCCGTCAAACAAGAAGTGTCTGTCAAAACGTCACTTCACGATCCACATCCGCCGCTACCCGCAGATCACCTACGTCGAGGCGATCGTGTTCGTCAACCGCCACACCGTGAGCGTGACCAAGAGTCGCTCAGGACAGTTCTCGGCGCCGATAGACCTTCGCGGCCTGCCCGCCGGAACGTTCCCAGTGAAGATCACCGTTATCACCACGACGGGCTCGATCATCTCGGGCACGCGCACCTACAAAACCTGCCACAGCAAAGTCGGCTTCCACGGGCACGGGGTGCTGTAGAGCAAGCGCCGGCGGGTACGCTCGCGCCTAGACAGCTCGTGCGCGGCAATCGCCCGGGCCGCGGCGTGGGCGCGTCCTGGGATCGGCAAGTGCACAACCTGAAGCGTCGGGCCGCTAGGATTGGCGCGGCTCTGCGCGGACGCCGCGGACGGGGCGCGGGGGCGAGCGGCTTTCAAGGAGGAGATGGTGGCTGTGGTTCACGCGGGCTGGAGGATCAGAAAGAGCACGACCGCAGCGCTGTGCGCGCTGGCAGGCAGCGCGCTGTGCGCGCTCTACGCGCCGGCGGCGGGCGCCGCACACCCACACCACAAGAGGCCGCCATGCCAAACGCCAGGCCGCGCGCGGCCCAGGCACAGGAAACGCACGTGCCATCGCCGCGCGCCCGGTCCGACCACGCCTGCGCCGCCCGCAACGTCGCCGCCTGCGGCTGCCAAGCCGCCCGCCCTCCCGCCAGGGCAGCACGGCGTGCTGAACTCGGTGGCGGCGGCGCAGCCGATCGTGGGCAACGTCAAGGAGTCGCACCGCACCTGGCGCGAGGGCGCCAAGCCCGTGCACATCAGCAGCGCACGCCCGCCCATCGGTACCGTTTTCTCGTTTGCGATCAACGAGCACGCCCAGGTGAGCTTCAGCTTCGCGCAGCTCGTGAGCGGCCGTCGCGTACACGGCAAGTGCGTTGCCGCCGGCGCGGGCAACCGCTCTGCGCCAACCTGCAAGCGAACCGTGGTTAGGGGCGCGCTCTACTTCGCCGCCCACGCGGGTTCCGACAGCGTTGCCTTCCAGGGCAAGCTCACACGTACGCGCAGGTTGTCCACGGGCGCCTACGAGCTGACGATCGTCGCCACGAGCGTGGCGGGGAAGCGCTCCGCGCCCAGGACGGTCAGCTTCGCGATCGTGGGCTAGCTGCAGTTCCTCACACCGTAACGCCAGCGCCACCGGCGGCCGCCTAGGACCCAGATCCATCGCCGAAAACAGATCTGCGCAGATATGACGCGGCGGCTAACCGAAACCACCACACACCGGGCAACCTCGCCGGCGAGGGCGCCGTGAGCGGGCGCGCGGCGGGCAAGCCGACCCGTCCTCGCGCACGGCGGGCGCGCGCACACGCCGCTGGCGGACGTTCGCCGATGGTCGCGGGCCCGACGGCACGCGCTGCACGCCTTCTTCGCGGGCTTGGGGTTGCGGCCGTCGCGGCACTGGCAGCGCCGGCGATCGCCGCGGCCGAAAGCTTCGGCCCGTTCTCCAACCCCCAGCCGGTGGCGATCGAAGGGTACTCCGGCAGCTCCGAGGAGCCGTTCATCTCACCCGATGGCCGCTTTCTGTTGTTCAACAGTCTCGAGTCACAGCCACACTTCTCGTTGCGCTATGCGCAAGCGGCGGGCGAACAGACCTTCGCCTATGCCGGCGAACTGCGCGGCGAAGGCGTCAACGATCCTGAATCGTTCTCGGGAGCCCCCACCATGGACGCGGCGGACAACGTCTATTTCATCTCGCCCCGCAGCTACTTTCAGACGCTCTCCACTGTGTACGGCGGCCAGTTTCACGAAGGCGAAGTGTCGGGTGTGCACCTGGTGGCGGGCGTGTCCGCGCCGATGCTCGGGAAAGTGGACTTCGACGTGGGCGCCAGCCCCGACGGCTCGGCGCTGTACGTGTCCGAAGGGCGGTTCGGGGAAGGAGGCGTGCCGAGCAGCGCGCGCATCGCGATCTTCGAACGGCAGGGCAGCTCGTTCGTGCCCGACCCGCTGAGCGAATCTCTCCTGAGGTCCGTCAACGAAGTGGCGACGCTGGACTATGCGGCCGACCTCTCCTACGACGAGCTGGAACTCTTCTTCACTGCCGCCAGCCCGGCGATCGGCCAAGCGCCCGCCATCTACCGGGCCACACGAGCGACCCAGAGCGCGCCGTTTGGCAACGTCCAGCGGATCGGCGCCATCAGCGGGTTCGCGGAGGCCCCGTCGGTGAGCGCCGACGGAACCACCCTGTACTACCACGAGCAGGCGGGCGCCGAATTCCACACGATGGCGGTACGCCGCCAAGAGTTCGCGCCGACGATCAAGAAGATCTCGCCGTCAAAGGGCCCGGCCGCCGGGGGCACCGAAGTGAGCGTCAGCGGCGCCAACTTCACCGACGCGACGGTCGTGCGCTTTGGAGCGCTGCCCGCAGCCCGCTTCGCGGTTAGCTCGCCGACCTCGTTCACCGCCGTGGCTCCGCCCGAGGCGAAGGGGCGGGTGGACGTGAGCGTGAGCACGCGGGGCGGGACGAGCGCCGGCACGCGCAGAGACCGCTTCCGCTATGTGCGCTGAGCTGCTGTCCGGCGCGACCCGCTCGCCGCCGCGCAGCGCGGTAGTAGCCTGGCGGTTGTGACCCAGGCGCTGCGCAGCGACTACCGCAACCTGCTCGTGACGTCGCAACGCGCCGCCGCGCACGTCACTCTGAATCGACCCGAGCGGCGCAACGCGCTGTCGCTGGAGCTGATCGAGGAGCTGACGGCGGCGTTGCGAGAGGTCTCCGCGCTTTCGTCCACGCGGGTGATCGTGATCGACGCGGCCGGCAGCGCGTTCTCGGCGGGACACGACCTCGCAGAGATGGTGGGACGCGATGACGCCTTCTACCAAGAGCTGTTCGGCGCGTGCACCGCGATGATGCTCGCGATCCAGGAACTTCCCCAGCCGGTGATCGCGAAGGTGCAAGGCATCGCGACGGCGGCCGGCTGCCAGCTCGTAGCGGCGTGCGATCTGGCGGTCGCGGCAGAGGACGCCCGTTTTGCCACCCCAGGCGTCAAGATCGGCCTGTTCTGCTCCACGCCGATGGTGCCGGTGTGTCGCGCGGTCGGCCGCAAGCGCGCCATGGAGATGCTGCTCACCGGCGAGCCGATCGACGCCCCCACCGCGCTCGCGTGGGGTCTTGTCAACCGCGTGCTGCCCGCCGCGCAGTTGGAGGGCGCGGTTCGCGAGCTGGTCGACGCGATAGCGGGCTCGAGCGCCGCCACGATCGCCACCGGCAAGCGCGCCTTTTACGCGCAGATCGATCAGCCCGAGCACGAGGCGTATGACGGCTGCGAGGTGGTGATGGCAGAGAACGCGCTGTCGCCCGACGCGCAGGAGGGCATCGACGCGTTTCTGCACAAGCGCGCTCCGGCCTGGCACGGACGCTAGCGCGGCGCGCAGCTCTGCGAGCGGTGCCGCGCAGCCGCCGCCTTTGCACGCCGAAGTCTGCGGTGGCGGTGATCTATGCCGATGCGCCCGGCCGAGCTCCCGGTAAAAGTCAAAGCCGGCTCGGGCCCCGACCAGCTGCTGGGGATGCGCGACGGCACTCTGCATGCCCGGATCTCCGCGCCACCGGTGGACGGGCGGGCCAACCGAGCGCTGTGCCGGCTGATCGCGCGGCACGCCGGCGTGCCACCCTCGGCGGTGCGGATCGCGTCAGGTATGCGCTCCCGCGTGAAGCTGGTCCGCATCCACGGAATCGCGCAGCGCGAGGTCGAGACGCTGCTCGCGGGACCAAAGTGACGATCGAAACGTAGTGCGCGCTCGCGTGCACGGTTGGCGCTATTTGCGGCGGGATTTTCAATCCGTCGCGGGGGTAAACCTCCGCATCCCTGTGCTTGTGTGTGCAAAGCTGGCGACTAAATCCGCTCACATCTTGCGCAGGGGAAAAACGGTTGCTAGCTTCGCCGCATAAGCCCCGGGATGGGGGCACGGAAGCTCACAAGGGGGCTAAAGGGATGAACCGGAGAATCGCGGGGGGAGTGTGGCTTGCCGTCGCTCAGGCGCAGCGGCGCAAACGGCCGGTATTGCGAGCGTTTTCACACGCGCTGTGCGTCGCGGTGGTCGGTCTCGCCGCGACGGCCGCCGGCGCGGCGGCATCGGGAGCGGCTGGAGGTCCGCCCCCGGCGTCCACATCAACACCTTTCCACCAGTGTCCCGCGATCGGCCTGGACAGTTCGTGCGGGTACCTGATCGACGTGACAAGCCCTGAACCTGCCACTCCCACCGTGGTCCGGGATCCCGGGCAGCCATTCTTTGACGGTGAAGACGACGTTACGATCGGCGTGCAGAATGACTCGTCGGTGAGCCTGGAAAAGATTCATCTCGGCGTTCCCGGTTCCGGCGACCGGCTGTTCGCGCTGGACGGCGATGGGCTCTGCGCGACCGCGCTTAAGGGTCCCAAACCGGCCGGCTGTCCGTTTCAAGTACACGACTCGTACGCCGGTCCAGATACGGAACTGCAGCCTGAAGCGGGCTGCAACCCGCCGAGTGCTTTGACTACCTGTGACGCCGGCATAGTGAAGTTCCCGACGCCGCTTGCGCCCGGGCAGTACACGTACTTTTCGCTAGAGGCCCCGCCTCCCGGCTCGCTCATCGCAGGGCCGGTCAATGACATCATTTCCACGAAGCTGACCGACGCGCGGACGCACGAATCGGCCGTCGCGCTGGCCGCGCCCGCCCCTACGCCGATCACTGATCAGGCGACGGTCAAAGGCGTCAAGGGGGCGATAGCGACCGGCACCATGGAATACGTGCTCTACTCGGACCCCAGATGCACGAAAGTTGCCGAGAGGCTCGGTACCAAGAACGTCTCCGCGGGAGTTGCCGAACCGTCTGAAGCGTCGAGCGCCAACCTGCCGACCAATGCAGCGTACTTCTGGGTGGCGAAATACTCCGGCGATGGGAACAACTCGGCGAACTCGAGCGGCTGCGGCGCCGAGACGATGTCCTTCGGCGCGCCGCCGGCGTTGTCCGCTCCAGGTAGCTCCGGCGCCTCGCTAGCGACGCTGACGGTGCTCGGGCTGCACCTGAACCGCAGCAATGGACAGATCACGGTCACGGCGCTACTGCCGTCTGCGGGACTACTCAGTGCCGACGCGGTCGTCAGGCAGGGCGCCACGCTTGCACGCGTCGTTTCCGTCTACGCGGGCGCGGCGAAGAGCAAGAAGTGCAAACGTGGCTTCGTGCTTCGTCATGGGCGCTGTGTCAACAATGCGTCAGTGCTGTACGGTTTCGCATCGCGAACCACCGCCACGCCCGGTACCTACGCGCTGGTGATCAAGCCCACTAAGCGCGTGCTGGAAGACCTGCGCAAAGGGAAGAAGCCGCTCGTAACCGTCTTGCTCACGTTCCAGCCGATCCCGAGTGGGACGCAGCTGAGCGCCGCGCGGACGCTGACTGCGCTGGTCAAGCAGCCTAAGCACCACAAACACTAAGCGCCGGCTCGCCTTCGGCGGTGAACGCGGCTGCGGTCGCGGTCACCGCCGGGGGCAAGCGACGTTGGCTTGGGCGCGGCGATTCACTTAATCGCGCTTTCACACGCCTTTAGGGCTCGCACAGCTGCGGCCGTCATGCTGATGATCGTGAGAAAGACCCATCCGCTGCTTCGCGCCTTCCCCTTGGCGGTGATGGCGCTCGCGACGCTGCTGATTGCCTTCGCCTTCGCGATGGCGAGCGCCGGCCACGCCAACGACTCAGACCTGCCGTCCGCCCCAGGCTTGAGCGCGTCGCACGCCGCCCCAGGCCAAACGCGCTGAGCTGCAGCCACGGTCGCGCTCTGCCACTCGGTGGCGACCGCGGCGAGAGCGGTCCGCTGTTTACCGCCGCCGGGTGGCACCCTCAGGAGCGCCGGCGGCGGGGTTTGGCGGCTTTGGCGCCCGCTGCTTTCGCAGTCGCTGCTTTCGCACGCGTGGGAGCGCTTCGGGCACGAGGCCGCTGCATCCCGGCGGCCGATCTAGCGAGCGTGAGCGGCTGGCGCAGCGTGTGGATGGTTCGCTCGAAGAGCTCGGCCTGCTGGGCCATCAGCTCGGACGTCTCCTGCAGCGCGCGCGCCGCGCTGCCGAGCGTTTCCGCCTGGTGACGGAGGGCCGCCGCGCTCTCCTCGAGCAGGTCAAAACCGGCCTCCACCGGCTCGATCACGCGAGCGCCGATCAGTCGCTGCAGCGCCTGCTCGCGCTCGAGCACGCCTTGCACGAGCGCTGCCTGGTCGCGCATCATCCGCAGCAAGTCGCGCGGGAGCTCGCGCCGCTCAGCCACCGACGCGGCGGATGCGACGACCGCGTCCAAGAGCCGGCGCCACTCATCCGGCAGCTTTTGAGTGTTGCGGTCCGCCACGTCAGCGCTGCTCGAGGTGCTCGGCTTCGCGCGCGCGACGATATTCGTTGACCACGATATCGGTGAGCTCCTCGACCGAGGTCTCCGCAGTCGGCTTGTCGAGCGCGATCACGCCATCCTGGATCAGCGACACGCGATCGCACGCCTCGAGCACGTGTACGTAGTTGTGCAGGATCATGATGATCGACACGCGTCCCTCTTGCTTCAGCCGCGCCACGAGGTCCAGGATCTGCGCACCCTCCTTCGCGCCCATCGCCGCAAGCGGCTCGTCGAGGAGGATGATGTCGGCGTCGGAGTTCACGGTGCGAGCGACGGCGATCGCCTGGCGCTGACCGCCCGATAGACGTGCCACCGACACGTCGATGCGCGGGATGTTGATCCCGATTTGGTCCAGCGCCTTGCGCGCTTCACGCTTCATCTGGCCGTTGGCCAGCAGTGGCAGCGGTTTGTGCACGCGCTCCTTGCGCAGGAACAGGTTGTGGTAGACGGAGAGTTCGTCGATCAGTGCGAGGTCCTGATACACGGTCTCGATGCCGTGAGCGCGCGCGTCGTCGACGCTTTTCGGCGCATAGGGTTGACCGCGGAGGAACATAAGTCCGGAGTCCTGTTTCTGAAACCCGGCGATGATCTTGATCAGCGTCGACTTGCCGGCGCCGTTGTCACCAAGCAGGCCAAGCACCTCGCCCTTTTTCAAGTGCAGGTTGACGTCCCTGAGCGCCGTCACCGGGCCGAACCGCTTGGCGATATGTTCGACGCGCAGAACGTCGTCGGGTGCCGACTCGGGGCCGACGATCGTGGGAGCCGGTGTCGCCGCGTCAGCCAAGCCCGGTATGTCCTCTGCGCGCACGGGCGACGAACACGTTTGCGGTCATCGCGACGATGATCGCAAGCCCGGTGTAGAACAGCAGGTAGTCGGCGTTGACGCCTTGCAGGATGAGCCCGTCCTTGAGGATGCCGAGGAACAGTGCCCCGATCAGCGCGCCCACGACAGTCCCCGAGCCCCCCGACAGGAGCGTGCCGCCGATGACCGCGCCGGCAATCGCGAGCAGCAGCAGTTCGTTCGGCCCCGCGGGGTCGGGCTGAATCGTCTGCGAACGCACCGCCTCGAAGATGCCCACCAGGCCAGCCGTCAACGCGCAGAGCAAGAAGTTGCGGACCGTGACGAAGGCGACCTTCACACCTGCCTCTGCGGCGCCGAGCTTGTTGGATCCGATCGCGACCGTGTACAGGCCCCAGCGCGTGAACGTCAACGCGATTTGCAAGATGGCGACGATCGCGATCGCCCAGATCAGCTCCGAGTAGACGCCGCCGCCGAAGATTTTCGCGAACGTGCCGATGTGATTGACTTTTTCGGGCAGGGTGATGCTGTGTCCGTTTACGACGTGGTGGACCTGCACGGTGGTCGAGTGCACCTGCGCGCCCGGCGTTGCCACGGGCGTGCCGTGCGAGAGGATGATGCTCAGACCCTCAAACGCGAACAGCACTCCGAGCGTTGTCACAAACGAGCTCACACCCAGGAAAGCCACGAACGCGCCGCTCATCGCGCCGACAGCCATGCACACGAGCAGCGCCAGGATCATCGACACGACGAGCCCCAGTCCGACACCGTCGAACTTGTAGAAAACGATCGGCGCGAACATGTACATCGCCCCGATCGAGAGGTCGATCTCGCCGAGGATCATGACGAACACCTCGCCGGCCGCAAGGATCGCCAGCGGTGCGAAGTAGGGCAGCAGCGTTTCGAAGTTCGCCCCCGTGAAGAACGTGCTCGTGTTCGCGGAGAAGTAGATCGCCACGATGATCGTGACGACGATGATGCTGCCCTCGCGCAGCGCGATCAGGCGGCCGCCTACGTCTCGCCATCCGGGCAGCGCAGGGCGCGCGCGCTTGCCGCCGGACGGGGGTGGGGAGGGACCCTTTGCCCGACTCTCGGCGGTGCTCGCCACGGTCCCTCCCTACACCTCTGCGACAGCTACGAGAACGCCTTTGGGGTAGTCGACGTGCCCTCGTAGCGCGACTTGGTTTCGACGTACGGCTTGACTGTTTCTTTGTCGAGGAACTTCAAGCCCGTGTCCACTTCCGCGGGGCCCGTGAGGGTGCCGGAGACCTTGTACAAGAACAGCTCCAACACCGGCATAAAGCCCTGCAGGTAAGGCTGCTGGTCGATCGTGAAATCGATGTTGCCTTCCTGAAGCAGTTTCTGCGTCTGTTCGGTGAGATCAAAGCCACCGGCGTGGACGCCCTTGGCAACGAGGCCCAGCTTCTGCATCACTTTCGCCAGGCTTTCAGTGCTGCCGCCGTCGACGGCATACAGGCCCTTTGCGCCTGTGTGGCTTTGGTAGAACGCTTCGATCGCCGGCTGCTCCTGAGCGACGGCGGCGCCTGTCGCGACGGAGTGCAGCGTGATCGGCTTGCCCGAAGCTTTCACCGACTTTTCCGCGCCTTCGATGCGCGGCTGCAGATTCGCCGAGCCCGGCGTCGCGATGAACAGCCCGACGTCGCCCGAACCCACCGCCGCGACGATCCGTTCGCCCATCTGTTCGCCTGCCTTTTTCAGATCTTGGCCGATGTAGGCCAGGCGCGCGTTGCCCGGGGCGTCGGCGTTGTAGGCGAGCACCGGGATGCCGGCCTTGATCGCCGCTTCAACCGGTGCGTTGAACGCGTGCAGATCGATCAGCGACACCGCAATTCCATCGGCGCCGCTGGTGACAGCGGTGTTGAGGGCGGTGACCATCTGGCTGACGTTCGAGCTTTCCGAACCCGTCCATTGGAATTCGCTGCCGAGCAGTTTGGACGCGTCGGCCGCGCCGTACTGCGTGGGGGTGAAGAACGGGTTCGTGGTGACGTGGTTGACGAACACGAACTTGTATTTCTTGTGCGAGCCGAACACGCTCGCGGATCCGCCGCTGCTGGAGGCGCTGCTGCCGCAGGCACTCAGGAGCGCGCCAACAGATCCAGAGGCCACGCCCGTAAGCGCGGTGCGCCGCAGAAACGCTCGCCGGTTGAAGCCGGGACGCTCAACCGCCGAACGATCCGTGTAGTCAAGCCGCTCGAGCGCATCCTGAGCCCGGTCCAAGTCCGACATTGCTCTACCTCCTCGTACAGGATTCCCGATGACGGGGGAGGCGCCGGAGCCGCAGCCCCGCCGCACCCTCTCCTTACACGACCTCTCTCACAAGCACCATATACCCTCGCGTGATGCGTTGGGAAACGGCCGAGCCGCCCGGCGCCGGCGACCCGCAGAGCTCACAGCCCGGTCGCTCCAAGGAGCCGCAGCAGCCCTCCGGCGAGGAGCAGCTCGGCCCGATCTCGTTCACGCGCGAGGTCAAAGACGACGGTCGCACCCTGATCCTCTACCGGCGCAGCGGCGAGTGTCGCGATGGGTGACCTGCGCTACAACGAGCTGCGCGGCGAGCAGGTCGACTACGCGATCCACCGCCAGGAGCGGACCTTCCTTCCGGAGCCCGAGCAGTGCCCGCTGTGTCCGACGCGGCCGGGCGGCCCGGTGACCGAGATCCCGCACCCGGCGTTTGAGATCGTGGTGTTCGAGAACCGCTTTCCCGCGTTTGTCGAGCCACACGGCGCGGCAGAGGTGGTGGTCTACACCGACAGCCACGAAGGCTCGCTCGGCACGCTGCCGGCCGAGCGCGTCGACTCGCTGATGTGGGTCTGGCGCCAGCGCTATCAAGAGCTGGGCGCGCGCGAGGACGTGCAATACGTGCTGATCTTCGAAAACCGCGGCGTGGAGGTGGGTGTCACGCTGCACCATCCCCACGGGCAGATCTACGCGTATCCGTTCCTGCCTCCGGTGCCCGAACGCGAGCTGCAGGCCGACGAGCGACTCGGCGGCTGTGCGGTTTGCGCCCTGCTCGCGCAGGAGCTGGCGGACAGCCGGCGCGTGGTGTACGAGAGCGAGCAGGTCGTGGTCTACGTCCCGTACGCGGCGCGCTGGGCCTTTGAAGCGCATGTGGTGCTGAAAAGCCACCGCGCAAGCCTGCTCGATTGCGCTCCCGCAGAGCTCAGCTCTTTGGCCGACGCGCTGCGCGCGCTCGTGCGCGGCTACGACGCGCTGTTTGACGCCCCGTTTCCCTACGTGATGGCGGTGCATCAGGCGCCCACGCAGGGCGCCGCGCCCACGGGCTCTCACCTGCACGTCGAGTTCTATCCGCCGCTGCGCGCGGCCGGCAAGTTGAAGTACCTCGCGGGGTCCGAGCAGGGCGCCGGCACCTTTATCGCCGACACCCTTCCCGAGGAGTCAGCCGTCACCCTGCGTGAGGCGATCGCGCGTGGCGCGTGAGCGTGTCGCGGCCTTCGCGCCCGGCAGGGTCAACCTGATCGGCGAGCACACCGACTACAACGGCGGACTTGCGCTTCCCTTCGCGATCGACGCCGGAGTCACGGTGCGCGCCGAGCGCGCGAGCGAGCCCCGCGTGGAGGCCTACGCCGCGGACGTGGACGAGCGCGACGCGTTCGCGCTCACCGACGACGGGGCTGCGGTCGGGTGGCGCGCGTTCGTACGCGGCGTCGTGCACGAGCTGCGGGCCACCGGCGTGCCGGTGGCGGGCGCGCGCCTTGAGATCGGCGGCGACGTGCCTCGCGGCAGTGGGCTGTCGTCCTCGGCTGCGCTGGAGGTGTCTCTGTGCCTGGCGCTGATTGCGCTCGGCGGAGCGCAAGCGGCGCTCTCGCGACTTGAGATCGCGCGGCTGTGCGCGCGCGTCGAGTCGCGCTGGGCCGGCGTGCAGACCGGGCTGCTCGACCAGCTGGCGTCGCTTTGTGGACAAGAGCGCGCCGCGCTTCTGATCGACTTCTCGACACTGCGGATCGAGGCTGTGGCGGTTGCTCTTGCCGGATGGCGACTGGTTGTGATCGACTCGGGCCAGCGCCACACGCTCGCGAGCTCGGGCTACAACCAGCGGCGCGCCGAATGCCAGCTCGCATCCGAGCTCTTGGGCGTGCCCTGGCTCAGCGAGGCGGCACCCGACGACCTGCCGCGGCTGCCAGAGCCGTTGAGGGCGCGCGCAGAGCATGTGCTGTCGGAGAACCAGCGGGTGGTCGCCGCGGTGCAGGCGCTGCGCGACGGCGAGCTCGGCGAGCTGGCCTCGCTGCTCAACGCTTCGCACGCCAGCCTGCGCGACCGCTTCGACGTTTCGACCGACGCAGTCGAGCGCACGGTGGCGGGCCTTTTGCAAGCGGGTGCGGCGGGGGCTCGCCTGATCGGGGGTGGCTTTGGCGGCAGCGTGCTGGGCCTCTTCCCGCCGTCAGTCACGCTGCCCGGGGCGACGCTCGAGGTGCGCCCGGCGGCGGGCGCGCGTCTGCTCGCCGCGCGCACGGCAGCGTGAGCACCGCGCCGGCGTTGGCCGGCACGAGCGCGCGGACGGCGCGACTCACCCCGGCCGGCGGGGCGGGCGCTCTCGCGAGCGCCGCCGGGCGGACACGGTCCGCAGCAGGCGTTTGCGCCGGCGATCCTCGTCGCGCCGAAGATCGCGTTCTTCGCCGAAGCCGATCTCGAGAAATACAAGCAGCAGCGCCCCGCCGAGCCCCGCCGAGATCAGCGTGATCGTCAGCACTTCGCCCGTCACGCCGGGGACCAGTCCGGCGCAGATTCCGCCCGCGACCACGAGGGCCGCGGCGAACCCGTATGCAACACGGCGCGTGCGCGGTGCCACCCCGGTGTATTACCACCGATAGGCGTGCGCGCAACATGCTTAGCGTGTTAGGCGGAATAGCTCTCCGCTTGCCCGCCCAGGCGGTGGTCGTGCGCGGCGGCCGACACTGTGGACGCGGCGGTAGTGTGCCGCTACAGAGATCCGAGAGGAGTGCTGATGGCCGACGAGCCGGTGAAGTTCCTGTTGGATGAGCGCGACATACCGACGCAGTGGGTCAACCTGCTCGTGGACTTGCCTGGCGAGCCGCTGCCGCCGCTGAACCCGGCGACGCTGCAGCCCGCAGGCCCACCGGACCTGGAACCGATCTTTCCGCTCGGGCTGATCGCGCAGGAGGTGTCTTCGGACCCGCAGGTGGAGATCCCCGAGCAGGTGCGCGAGGCCTACAAGCTGTGGCGCCCAACCCCGCTGTTTCGCGCGCGGCGGCTGGAGGCCGAGCTCGATACGCCGGCGCGCATCTACTACAAGTACGAGGGCGTCTCTCCCGCGGGGTCGCACAAGCCGAACACCGCGGTGGCGCAGGCCTACGAGAACTCGCGCGTCGGCATCAAGCGTCTCAGCACCGAGACCGGCGCCGGGCAGTGGGGCTCTGCGCTGGCATTTGCGTGCTCGCTGTTCGACATGGAGTGCGAGGTGTTCATGGTCGGCTCCTCCTATGACCAGAAGCCCTACCGGCGCTCGATGATGCAGACGTGGGGGGCGACCGTGCATCGCTCGCCCAGCACCCTCACGGCGTCCGGTCGCGCAGCGCAAGAGCACCCCACCGGGTCGCTTGGCATCGCAATCTCTGAGGCCGTCGAGGTGGCGGCCGGGCGCGACGACACCAACTACTCACTCGGCTCGGTGCTCAACCACGTCTTGCTTCATCAAACGGTGATCGGGCAGGAGGCGCAGGCCCAGATGGAGCTGGCCGAAGAGCGGCCGGACGTCGTGATCGGCTGCGTGGGCGGAGGATCGAACTTCGGCGGTCTCGCCTTCCCGTTCATGCGCGGCGTGCTGCGCGGCGAGACGAGCATGCGCTTCATCGCCGCGGAGCCCGCGGCGTGCCCAACGCTCACGCGCGGCGCGTACCGGTATGACTTCGGCGACACCGCCGGGCTCACGCCGCTGATGGCGATGTTCACGCTCGGCCACGACTTCGTGCCGCCGCCGGTGCACGCCGGCGGCCTCCGCTACCACGGCGACGCGCCGATGATCTGCGGGCTCGTGCGCGGGGGCCTTGTCGAGGCGCGCGCGTACCACCAGAACGAGACCTTCGCGGCCGCCGTGCGCTTCGCGCGCAGCGAGGGCATCATTCCCGCACCCGAGCCCGCGCACGCCATCCAGGCGGTGATCGAGGAGGCCGACGCGGCACGCGAGGCCGGCGAGGAGCGCGTGATCCTCTTCGGGCTCTGCGGCCACGGTAATTTCGACCTCTCCGCCTACGACGCGTACCTGGCCGGAAAGCTGGAGGACCCCGAGTTCTCCGAGCAGGAGATGGAGGAAGCGCTCGCGCGACTGCCCGACGCCCCCGCGATCGCCTGAGGCGGCTCGTTGATCGAGACGCACCCGCTCTCGCCGCGGATTGCGGTGGTGGGGTCGGCGAACATCGACCTGGTCGCGCGCGTTGAGCGCCTGCCTCGCCCCGGCGAGACGATCAGCGACGCCCAACTCCAACGCGTGGCGGGTGGCAAGGGTGCCAACCAAGCCGTCGCGGCAGCGCGGCTCGGCGCAGCCGTCCGCTTCATCGGCTGCATCGGCGCCGACGAGCTCGTGTTGCGCTCGCTGCAAGCGGAGGGCATCGACACGAGCGGCGTGGTTCGCGCGCGCGCAGAAACCGGCACCGCGCTCATCCTCGTGGATGCCGGCGGCGAGAATGTGATCGTGGTGGCGCCGGGGGCAAACTCACAGCTCGCGCCCGATGATGTAGCCGTAGGAGAAGTCGACGCGGTCATCTGCCAGCAGGAGATCCCGCCGCAGAC
>DASZFR010000098.1:0-17625 GCA_035939635.1 Solirubrobacteraceae bacterium | reverse complement strand
CTGGGCCAGGGCCGTCCCAACGCCAAGGCGCACCTCGACGCCAACCCGCAGGTGGCCAAGGAGATCGAGACGAAGATCTACGCCGCGCTTGGCCTGAACAAGGACGCGGTGACGCCGATCGACCGCGACAAGGACGCGCGCCCACCGATCGCCAGCGAACCGGCGCCCGCGGCGGCAGTGAAGGCCGCCTGAGCTAGCCGATCGCCGATCCCGGCTCGACGTCGCGATCGGGCGCCAGCAGTACGACGCCGTGGGCGTCGGAGAGGGCACCGGTGACAAGCACCTCGCTCGGGAACCCGGCGATGCGCTTGGGCGCAAAGCCGAGCACGCAGACGACCTGGCGACCGACGAGCTCGTCCTTTGAGTAGTGCGTCAGCTGGGCGCTCGAGCGGCGCACGCCGATCGGCCCGAAGTCAATCGTCAGCTTGTAGGCCGGGCGGCGAGCCTCGGGGAAGTCCTCGACCGAGGCGACACGTCCAACGGTGAGCTCAAGGCGCTCGAACTCATCCCAGCTGGCGGGCATCGGCGGAGTCTATGCTCGCCGCGCTAACTACCCTGTGCCTGGCATGACGAAGACCTTCCACGTCACCACGTTCGGGTGCCAGATGAACGAGCACGACTCCGAGCGCATGAAGGGGATGCTGGTGTCGCTCGGCTACGCCGAGACAGCGCAACGCTGCGACGCGGACTTGATCCTGTTCAACACGTGCTCGATCCGCGAGTCCGCCGACAGCCGTTTCACCGCCCACCTCGGCGAAGCGAAGCGCCTGAAGCGCGAACGACCCGATCGCTTGGTGGGCGTCGGCGGCTGCTGGGCGCAGTCGCTCAAGGAGGAGGTGTTCGAACGCTTTCCGTTCGTCGACGTCGCATTTGGACCCGGTCAGGTGCACAAGCTGGCGGAGTTCTTGGTCAGCGACTCGCTGACCGCGCAGGGCTACTTCGAGTTCGAGGGCTTCACCGGGCACCTGCCGGCGCTGCGCTCGCGCGCGTTTCAGGGGTGGCTGCAGATCAGCGTGGGCTGCAACTGCGTCTGTTCGTACTGCATCGTGCCGTCGACGCGGGGGCGGGAGGTGAGCCGGCCATTTGCGGAGCTGGTGGCCGAGGCCGAGGCGATGGCCGCTGACGGGGTGCGCGAGGTGACGCTGCTGGGACAGAACGTGAACTCCTACGGGCGCGACCTCCCGTCGCTGGGTGAGCCGGACGGCTCGACGGCGTCCACGCGGCCGACGTTCGCGCGCCTGCTCGCCGCGATCGACGCTGTCGGTGGGATCGAGCGCATCCGCTACACGAGCCCGCACCCGAAGGACATGCGCGAGGACGTGATTCGAGCACACGCCGAGCTCGCGAGCGTCTGCGAGCACATACATCTGCCGCTTCAGTCCGGCTCCACGCGCGTGCTCAAGGCGATGCGGCGAACGTACGACCGCGGGCGCTACCTGGACCGCGTCGCGCTGATCCGCGAGCACGTGCCCGACGCAGCGCTTACCACCGACATAATCGTCGGCTTCCCGGGGGAGACCGACAGCGACTTCGAGCAGACGATGGAGGTCGTCGAGGAGGTGGGCTACGACGGCGCCTTCACGTTCATCTTCTCCGCGCGGCGAGGCACCGAGGCGGCGACGATCAGCGAGGGTGCGGTGCCCCACCAGGTGAAGGTGGAGCGCATGCAGCGGCTGGTGGGCCTCGTCCAGGACAAGGCGCGCGACCGCGCCCAGCGCTTCGTGGGCCGCACGCTCGAGGTGCTCGTCGAAGGACGCTCGCGCACGGACCCCGACAAGCTGCGCGGGCGCACGCGCCACAACAAGGTCGCCAACTTCGCCGGGCTGGCGCAACCCGGCGACCTGGCGCAGGTTCGCATCAGCGCCGCGACGAGTCAGACCCTCGCCGGCGAGGAGGAGCTGTTGACCCGCGCCTCCGCAGCCGGTCTGCGAGCTTAGGCACGCACCGCAGCCGCCGGGGCGATCTGGCTGCGCTTGTCAGCGGCCCGGGCGCTCCTGGGCCCAGGCTCGCCCGCGGGACTTGCCTACAAGCCCCGCGGGCGTTGCGATGGCCGGACAACGGCCTACTGATAGGTGACGCCGGGCGGGCCGCCTTCGGCGGCGGCACCTGCGCCGGGGCCGGGTTCATACGCCGAGCCCGAGCCCGAGCCCGAACTGGATCCCATGTTCGGACACGGCCCTTTGTGCTGCCCGTGGGATTTCTGCGAAGGAGCGGGTTTGCTCGGCGTGGTCGGAGTGGAGCTCGACGTGGAGCCCGAGCTCGTGGTTCCGTTGCTTGTGCTGCCATTCGTCGAGCTGCTGCTCGTCGAGCTGGGCGCTGCCGCGGCGCCGGTGATGCCCGCCGCGGCGCCTCCAGCCGCCAGCGCTCCGGCCACCATCGTGGCGCCGAGCATCTTGGAAACGTTCATTGGTATGAGACCTCCTTGGGGATTGGGGGCGAGTCGACCTTGCTGATCTCGCTGGTCCCACCAAGGAGACTGCTATGCGCGCCTAAGGCCTCGGGCAGCGCTGTGTAGGGGTTCTATAAGAGCTTTCGTGGGCCGATCAGCGCGCGCCGCCGAGCGGTATGCGAACATATGTTCGTGCGCTGGGACGACCTCACCGTTGACAGCGAAGAGCAGCGCCGCCTGCCGGGTTACCGAGACGAGGCGGTCGTGCGCCGTTTCGACGCACCCGAGGCCCTCCAGACCCGTTTTTACGAGGTTCGCGCGCGCTCGATCCTCAACCGCGTCCCCGAACAATCGCGGATGCCGTTCCGCTGGACGATCAATCCGTATCGGGGATGCAGCCATGCGTGCGTTTTCTGTTTCGCACGTCCGACCCACACGTACCTCGGCTTCAACGCGGGACGCGACTTCGAGCGCGAGATCGTGGTCAAGGTCAACGCGCCGGAGCTTCTTCGCAACGAGCTCGCCCGGCGCACCTGGAAGCGCGAACACGTCGCGCTCGGCACCAACACCGATCCGTACCAGTGGGTAGAGGGTCGCTACCGCCTGATGGAGGGCATCTGGGAGGCGATGCGCGACGCCGCCAATCCGTGCTCGGTGCTGACCAAGTCGCCGCTGCTGCTGCGGGATCTGAAGTTGATGGTCGAAATCGCGCGCCGGACGAGCTTCACAGCGTCGCTGTCGGTGCCCACGCTCGACGAGAAAGCGTGGCGCGAAACCGAGCCGCACACCCCCAACCCGCGCGCCCGGCTCGAGGCGGTCGCCGAGCTAAACCGCGCCGGGATACCTACCAGCGTGCTCGTCGCGCCGCTGATGCCGGGCATAAACGACGCGCCGCACCAGATCGAGCCGTTGTTGGAAGCGGCCGAGGAGGCCGGGGCGACGAGCATCGGCGGGATCGCCTTGCATCTGCGCGGAGAGGTGCGACAGGTGTTCATGGACTGGCTTGCCGCAAAGCGCCCCGATCTGGCCGAGCACTACGAAAAGCTCTACCGCCGCAGCGCTTATGCGCCTCGCGCAGAACAGGAGCGGCTCTCGAGCATGGTTCGACGCCGCCCCGGCGATGGCGGTTGGCGAATGGAAAGCTCACCGCCGTTGTCAACCGGTCACGAGCAGGCGACGGTCAGCCCGCGGCTCGCGCTGTCGCAGGGCACGCTCTTCTAAGCGAGCTTCAGCGTTTGTCGGCTTGGCCGGCGTGCATCTGACGCGCCACGTCGTCGCCACCCATACGCCGGGCCAGGTTCGCAGCCAGCTCGGGCGCGATTCCAGCGAATGTCGCGCTCATACGCACGGTCAGCGGCGCGACGTCTACCTCGCCGCGGTTGTTCTCGATCGCGTCGACGACTGCCGCGGCCACGTCCTCCGGGCTGCGCGTGCCGATGCCCGGGGGCAGTGTGGCGCCCGCGTCGGCGAACATGCCCGCGTCGCGGATGAAGCCGGGGAAGACCGCCGACACGCCCACGTTGGCCGAGCGTAGGTCGGCGCGCACGGCGGCGGCAAAGCCGCGCAGGCCGAACTTCGACGCGTTGTACAGCGAGCTGCCGGCGGTCGCCGCCTTGCCGGCCAGCGATGACATGAAAAGCAGGTGTCCGCCACCGCGCGCCACCATCTGCGGCACCAGCCCGTGCGTCAGGATGATCGGCGCCCGCAGGTTGACGTTCAAAGCGCGATCGATCTGCTCGACGCTGAATGACTCAAGCGGCCCCGACGCCGGCAGCGCCGCGTTGGCCACGAGGATGTCGACCTCGCCCGCCTCTCCAACGAGCCGGTCCACCTCGCTGGGGACCGCCAGGTCGACGACCAGCGTGCGGGCGTCGAACTCCTTCGCGAGCGGGTCGAGCACGTCAGAGCGCCGCCCGGTCAGCACGAGGCTTGCGCCGAGTCCCGAGAGCGAGCGCGCGATCGCTTGGCCAATGCCGCCGCTTGCGCCCGTGAGCAGCACCTTCGAGCCCGAGATGCGCATAGCCGCAAGCCTATGGAAATCCCCCGCCGGGCGTCATCGCACGCCAGTCGGCCGGTAGCGGGCGCGCGGAAAGAACTCGGAGTGAAGGCGATACTGGCCATGTGCCCAAGCACAACGGCAACGGTCGCGGTGCTGGCAGCTCAGCGCCCGAGGTCATCGCGATCTTCGGTCCGACGGCCGTGGGAAAGACCGCGATCGCCATCGCGATCGCCGAGCGCCTGCGCCGATGCGGTGAGGATCCGGTCGCCGTGTCGGCTGACGCGCTGCAGGTCTATCGCGGGCTTGAGATCCTCACCGGCGTTGCGTCGAGGACCGAGCGAGCGGCGCTCGAGCATCGGCTGGTGTCGTTTCTGCCGCTGGACGCCACGTTCAGCGCCGGCCAATACGCGGCCCTCGCGCACGCGGAGATCGACGACCTGCTCGCCGCGGGTCGCACGCCGATCGTCGTGGGGGGGACGGGGCTCTACCTGCGCGCGGCGCTGAGCGAGCTGGACATGCAACCGCCGGTGCCGATCGACGCGCGCGAGCGCTGGATCGACCAACTGCGCACGCATGGTGCCACCGCGCTGCACGCAGTGCTCGCCGAGCGAGCCCCGTGGGCCGCGCAGCGCATCGATCCGCACGATTCCCAGCGCATCGTGCGCGCGCTGGAGCTGTCAGACGCGGGCGAGCTCGAGCCACCGCAGGGCGAGTCGCAGCTGTGGAGCTCGGAGCTGCGCAGCCCAACGCTGCTGGTCGGCCTGGTCATGGATCGCGACGCCCTCTACGCGCGGATCGACCGGCGTGTCGACGAAATGCTCGCTGCAGGCGCGCGCGACGAGGTCTTTCACGCCAATGCTGCGGGCGCGTCGGACACCGCGCGCAAGGCCCTCGGGTTTGACGAGCTGCTCGCCGGTGACGTGGAGCGCATGCGCCGTCGCACGCGCAACTACGCCAAGCGCCAGCTCACATGGATGCGCAAGCTCTCCGGCGTGCACGTGATCGATGTCACCGACCGTGACGCAGACTCAGTCGCGCAAGAGATCGTGGCCGCCGCCGGCCGAGGCTAGACTCATGCGCCCGATGACCCGCCGGCCAGCACGCTCGCGCCGAACAGCCCGCTTCGCGTGCGCCCGCATGGGCGGTCTCGGATGAAGTTTGAGAAGTGGCAGGCACTCGGCAACGACTACGTGATCCTCGAGCGCGCCGAGCTGCCATTCCCGCTGACGCCAGAGCGCGTGCGCGCGCTGTGCGCGCCGCACACGGGGATCGGCGCCGACGGCGTGCTGCTTTTGTCGCCACCCGCCGAAGCGGCAAACGTCGCCGACCTGAGGATCTTCAATCCTGACGGCTCTGAGGCCGAGCTGTCAGGCAACGGCGCACGCCAGGCGGTGTTGTACCTGCGCCGCCGCGGGTGGACCGACCGCGACGAGTTCACCATCCACACCGATGCGGGGACGATCCGCCCGACGATCACGGGGCCGTTCAGCGCAACACTCGAGCTCGGCAGCGCGCGTCTAACGTCGAGTGACTTCCCCTCGGGACCACCTGACGGCGCCGTCGAGGTGCGCGGCTGGCACGGTCGCCACGTTGCGATCGGAAACCCCCAGTGCGCGATCGCAGTCGACAACGAGGATGTCCTGGCCGATCTGGACCTGGCGGCCGAGGGCCGGCCGATCGAAAGCAGCCCCCTGTTTCCGCACCGCACGAACGTGTCGTGGTACGCGGAGCGCTCGCCAGGCGCGCGCGCATGCATTCGCGCGCGAATCTTCGAGCGCGGCGTGGGGGAGACGCTTTCGTCGGGCACCGGCGCCAGCGGCGCGGCGGTCGCGTACGTGGTGCGCGCGCGCCAGCTCGGCGGCGACAACGCACCGGTGCACGTCACGGTGGTGCTCGACGGCGGCGAGCTCGAGGTTGAGGTTGGCAGCGATCTCGACGTGCGCCTCACCGGATGGGCCGTGCCCGTCTTCGAGGGTTCGCTCAGCGCCGACTTCGTCGACCAGCTGCGTGAGATGCAGGGGGGCGCGGGCGCGACCTCGCGCGTGCCCGGCGCAGAGCAGCGCGAGGCCGCGCGATGAAACACAGCAAGCGGCTAGAGCTCATCCCGCCCTACGCGTTCGCGGCGCTGGAGCGGCGCATCGCGACAAAGCGCGCCGAAGGTGTAGACGTGATCAGCCTGGGCATCGGCGACCCCGACAGGGCCACGCCGCCACTGATCGTGCAGGCAATGCAAGACGCGGTCACGGAGCCAGAGACGCACAAATATCCGACCAACCGCGGACGCGACGACTTCCGCGGCGCCGTGCGCGACTTCTACGCGCGCCGCTTCGACGTAGCGCTCGATGCCGAGCGCGAGATCATCCCCGCGATCGGCGCCAAGGAGGCGATCTTCAACCTCAACCTCGCCTTCCTCGACCCCGACGACTACGCGCTCGCTTCGGACCCCGGATATCCGGTGTACACCGGGGGTCCCTGGCTCGCGGGCGCCCAGCCAGTGCTGATGGCGCTCGTCCCCGAGCTCGGGTTCGTTCCCGACCTGGGCGCGATCGATGAGGACATCGCGCGGCGGGCGAAGCTGATGTTCATCAACTACCCCAACAATCCCACGGGCGCGCTCGCCCCCGAGGGCTTCTTTGAGCGCGTCGTCGACTTCGCGCGCGCCTACGACATCTTGGTGGTGCACGACAACGCCTACTCGGAGATCACCTTCGACGGCTACCGGGCGTCCTCGTTCCTCGCCACGCCCGGTGCGAAGGACGTCGGGATCGAGGTCTTCTCGCTTTCCAAGGGGTACAACATGACCGGCTGGCGCTGCGCCGTCGTGGTCGGCAACGCGGAGGCCGTGCAGACCTACTGGCGCCTCAAGAGCAACATCGACTCGGGCCTGTTCGAGGCGGTTCAGCTCGCCGGCATCGCCGCGCTGTCGCCACACGCCGACGCGGAGGTGGCCGCGCTGCGCGAGCTCTACGCCCGCCGCCGTGACCTGGTGTGCGACGCGCTGCGCGCGATCGGCATCCACGTGCAACCGCCGCACGCCACGATCTACGTGTGGGCGCCCATACCGAAGGGGTTTGACAGCTCGGAGGCCTACTGCGAGCACGTGCTCGAGCAGGCGGCGGTGGTGATCTCGCCCGGCGCGATGTACGGCCCGAGCGGGGAGGGCTGGTTTCGCATCTCGCTCACCACGCCCGACGACCGCCTGCTCGAGGCCGTGCAGCGATTGGGCAGCCTGGCCGGCAGATCGCCCTAGACTTCGAGCTGGATGGATCGAAGCCGCAACGGTCGCAGGGCGCCGACGCACAAGCAGCAGGGGGCGCCCGACGGCTCACGTTCGGCGGCACGTGCGCGCCAGCGTGCGCTGTGCGTCGCCGCCACCCCGGTCGACGAGGACTTGGGCGAGCTCGCAGAGCTGCTGCGCACAGCCGGCGTGGCGGTCGTAGGCGAACTGGTGCAGCGCCGTGACCAGCCGCACCCCAACAGCTACGTAGGTCCCGGCAAGGTCCCCGAGATCGCCGCCGTCGCCCGCACCTGCGACGCGAACCTGATTGCGTGCGACGACGAGCTCACCTCGCGCCAGGAGCGCACGCTCGAGCAGGAGCTCGGCTTGCCCGTGATCGACCGCACGAGCGTGATCCTCGACATCTTCGCCGCCCATGCGGGAACCGCGGAGGGCAAGCTGCAGGTGGAGCTCGCCCAGCTCGAGTACAACCTCGCGCGCATGCGCGGACTGTGGAGCCACCTGGAGCGGCTCGGCGGTGGGATCGGAACACGCGGCCCCGGCGAGACACAGATCGAGACCGACCGCCGGCTGGCGCGCAACCGCATCGCTGCGCTGCGAGGTCGTCTGGAGCGCGTCAAGCGCACACGTGACGTGCAGCGCAGCCAGCGCGAGCGCTCGGCGTTGCCGACAATCGCGCTCGTTGGCTACACCAACGCCGGCAAGTCGACCCTGCTAAACGCGCTTACGCACGCCGAGGTGGGGGTCCGCGACCGCCTGTTTCACACGCTTGACCCGACCATCCGCACGCTTCGCCTCAACGGCAGGCCCTACCTTCTCACCGACACCGTTGGCTTCATCGCCAAGCTTCCCCACCAGCTGATCGACGCCTTCGCGGCCACCCTCGAGGAGACGCGGCGCGCCGACCTGCTCGTGCACGTGCTCGACGCGTCGGCTCCCAGTGAGCGCATGGCGGACATGCAGCGCGCCGTCGAGCAGACGCTCGAAGAGATCGGAGCGGGCGAGACGCCGCGGCTGCTGGCGCTCAACAAGGTCGATCTGCTCGACGACGGCGGGCGCGAGGAACTGCGGCTCAGCCACCCGGAGGCAGTGCTCGTCAGCGGCCACACCGGCGAGGGTCTGCGCGAGCTTGGCGAGCACATTGAAGGCGAGTTGATGTATGCGTTACGAGAGGTCGACCTGCTCGTGCCCTACACCGAGGGGGGCAGCCTGGCAGAGCTGCACGAGCTCGCCGGCGACGTCAGCCGCGAGGACACGGCCGAGGGCGTGCGCGTGCGCGCGCTTCTGCCCGCGCGGCTGGCGGCCCGCTTTGCGCGCTTTGCCGCCCCTGCCCCGCAGCTGCAGCGCAGCGTCGCGCCGTAGCGGTCAAAGCCCCACCTCGCCGGCGAGCAAGCGCACCGCCACTCGTCAGCGGTCGTCGCCGCTGCCGCTGAGCACGCCGCGGCGCTGGCGCGAGAGCAGCTTTTCGAGGTTCTCCGCCGCGATCGCGTCGAGGTCGAGCTCGAGCTCGGTTGCCAGCTGGCTGACATACCACAGCACATCGCCTAGCTCGCGTGCCAGCGCAGCCCTACGCTCGGGCGTGACGCTGGCGCCGTCGTCGCGGATCGTCTTCTTGACGTGCTCGGCGACCTCGCCGGCCTCCCCGGCCAGGCCGAGCGCGGGGTAGGTCAGCCAGGCATCGCGCGGATACTGCGCTGTGCGGCGCGAGCGCTGCTGGTAGTCAGACAGCTGCACCCACGAAGCCTATTTCCTGCGCCAAGAGCGCCCGTCGCGCAAACGCGCGCAAACTGCGCCCTGGACTACGCGCCGGCGACGCGGCGCGCCTGCTCGTGCGCGGCGCGCTCGAGCCCGTCGTCCAGCGGCGCGAGCGCCGCCGGCTCGACGCCGACCGCGGCTGCGATCAGCCAATCGGCAAACCACGCGTTCTTGGGGAGCAGCGGACCGTGCAAATAAGTGCCGATCACGTTGCCCTGGCGCGCCCCCTCAAAGCCGCTGCGGCCGTCGTTGCCGTGTCCGGCCAGCACGCGCCCCAGTGGCTGCGCCTCGCTGCCCAGATGCGTGCGGCCGCCGTGATTCTCAAAGCCCGCCAGCACGCCGTCGGTCCCCGACCCGCCCGCGGCCCAGCGCAGCTGCGTCTGGATTGCGACGTTGCCGATCAGCCGACCGTCGTGCGGGCGTACGGTGTGCACGTCCAACAGCCCAACGCCGGCGATCTCTTCGCCTTCCAGCGCGTAGGAGCGGCCGAGAAGCTGGTACCCGCCACATACGCCGAGCACGACCGCACCGCGCTGGGCGGCGCGGCGCAGGCCTTCGGCCTTGTTGTGAACGAGGTCCTCGGCGCACAGCCGCTGGTCGCGGTCCTGGCCACCGCCCAGGTAGTAGAGGTCGTGCGCGTCGCCGTCCAGCCGCTCGTCGAGGCTGCTGGCGCACAGCTCAAAGCCGATCTGCCGCCAGGCGCAGCGGCGCTCGAGCAACAGCAGGTTGCCGCGGTCCGCGTAGATGTTCATCAGGTCGGGGTACAGCGCGCAAACGCGCATCACCGCGCCGGGCGCAGCGTCATCCACGCAGCAGCACCACCTGGCTGGCCGCGTAGTCCTCGGTGGCGGGCAGCTGCGCGGTCTTCTGCGCTCGCAGGCCGGCGGCCGCGGCCTCGCGCTGCAGCTCGCGCACGCCGACCCTGTGCAGCGAGACCACGTCGCGTTCGAACGTCGGCTCCGTCGCGCCGGCGGCACCTGCGCGCGCTCGATGCGCAAGCGCCCGCGTGCGCCGCTCGCGTTCGATCGTCACGCGCCGGCCGTCGAGCGTGACGCGCGTTGCGCGGCTGCTGTAGAGCACGCCGTCGACCACAGCCGTGTCAGGAGCCGGCCCGAGGTCGCCGCGCGCGCAGTCAAACGGCTGCACGCGTCCGAGGATGGCGCACGCGAGCAGCCCGTCAGCGTTCAGCACCGCACGCACGTTGCTGAACAAGCTTCTGCGGCCCGCGCCATCAAGTAGTTGCACCGTCTGCATCGGCACGACGCATAGCGCAAAGCGCTCGCCATCGAGGCTGAAGTGGCGCGCGTCGACGCACACGGTGCGCACCGTCGCGCCATCGTCGCGCTCGCGCAGCGCATCCAGCAATGCCGGCTCGCGATCGAGTGCCGTCACCGCGTATCCGCCGCGCGCGAGGTGAAGCGACACCCGCCCGCTGCCCGCTCCGATCTCAAGCACCGGTCCGCGCTGGCGCTGGGCGAGCTCGAGCCACAACGCAAGATCCGCGCGGTAGGCGCCGCACTCGAGGTCGTGCCAGATGACCTGCCGGGCCGCCTCGGACGGGGCGTCGCGTCGCGCGTCGCGGCGCACCAGCCTCACCGCCATGAACTGTTCGCCTCCCCGCGTGAGATCAAGAGCTCGCGCAGCTCAAGCATCGCCGTATAGGTGGGGATCGCATACAGCGGCACGCCGCGCTGCGCCCCGTCGCCGGCCGCGGCCTGCAGCGCAGCGGCGAGGACGGGTTCCACCGCGATGTTCTCGCTCGCCACTCCCGCGTACTTCAGCCGCACGGCGAGCTCGGCCGCGCGGGTGCCACTGCAGTGCACTCGCCGCACGCGGGTCGCAAGCAGCTCGAAGTCCGCGTCCCAGATCCAGGACACGTCGCGGCCGTCGGCGACGTTGTCGTTGAGCACCGCCAGCAAGTCATGGTCTCCGGGCTCAAGCGCAAGGGTGCGCAGCACCTCGTTGGCCCCCGCGGGGTTCTTGACAAGCATGATGCGAAGCTTGCGCTGTGCGGCGCCGTTGCCCGGGCCGGAAGGCAGGGACACCGTGACCTCCTCGGCGCGGCCGAATGCGGGCGTCATCGCTTGCAGCCCGGACACGACGTCGTCGAGCGCCACACCCAGTCCGGTCGCAAGCGCGGCGGCGGCAAGCGCGTTGTAGACGTTGTACAGGCCCGGCACGCGAAGCTGCACGCGCGCCCACGCGGCGGGCGTGTGCAGTGTGAACGCGGCGCTGCGCACCCCCTGCAGAACCACGTCGGTGGCGCGGACCTCGGGCGCCGGGCGCTGCTGAGCGCAGCTGGGGCAGCTGTAGTGGCCGAGGTGGCCAAGGTAGACGGCATCGAACACATACGCGGCGCCACAACGGCGGCAGTGCTTGGCGTCGGCGGCGTGCGCCATGCCCGCGAGCGAGAGCGAATCGTCGTCCACGCCGAAGTACACCGTGCCGCCGCGGTCGCGCCCCAGGTCGGCCACGATCGGATCGTCGGCGTTGAGGATCAATTGCGGGGTACTCAGGCGCTGGGCCCAGCGCTCGGCGATCGTCTCGAGCTCGCCGTAACGGTCCAGCTGGTCACGGAACAGATTTCCCAGCAGCACCGCACGCGGCTGCAGCTGGTCGGCAACGCTGTCCAGCCACAGCTCGTCGACCTCGAACAGGCCCAGTTCGCCGGCGATGGCGCCGTGTGGGCGAGCCGCGTCAAGCAGCGCGGCAGCGACGCCCCCGGCCATGTTGGCGCCCGCCTTGTTGTGGACGAGCGTGATCTCCGCGCGCTGCAGGATGGCGGCTGCCATAGCCGTAGTCGTCGTCTTGCCGTTGGTTGCCGACACGAGCACGCTGCCGCGCGCGAGCCGGCCGCCGAGTCGGGCGATCGCGTTGCGATCGAGCGCCATCAGCAGCTTGCCGGGAGCGCTGGTGCCGCCGCTGCCTCGCAGCCGGGAGAGGGTGCCCACCGCTCGCGCGAGCGCGAGCCGTGGCTCCAGTACGCCGGCCATCAGTGCTCGCGCGTCGCTTCCGGGGCATCCGCGACGGTGCCGGTCATCGAGGTCGCGGGTGGGGGAGGGGACGCAAACGCGCTCTCACCGGTTCCCGCGGCGGGCACAAGCACCCGCACCGCCCCGGGCAGCGCGCTGACGCGTGCCGGCAGCGATGCGATCGGATCGCCGTCGGCGTACATCTGAAAGGAGCGGTCGGCGGTCACCTCGACTTGGGCCGCGCGAAATACGCGCACGGTCGGCAGCTGCACGTGCGTGCCCTTGAACACGCGCGGCAGGTTCAAAAGGAAGCGCGGCCTGCTCACCGCTTCGATCGCGATCACGTCGAGCAGCCCGTCGTCGAGCAGCGCATCCGGCGCGACACGCATACCTCCACCGTAGGCGCGGGAGTTGGCCACGATCACCGAGTAGCCGCTGAAGCTGAAACGTTCGCCACCGGGCTCGAGCGTTATCTCGAAGCGCGCCGGGCGCCACGCCGCAAGCGCGCGCAGTGCGCCCCAGGCATACACGAGGCCGCCCAGCCACGCCGGCGCTTCGTTGGCGATGCGGTTGGCGTCGCTGTCGAATCCGACCGAGGCGATGCCCACAAACGCGCGACCGTCGCCCGCGTCGTCACGCGCGCGCACGACGCCCGCGTCCATCCTGCGGGTCACGCCGGCGCCGATGACGTCACACGCCGCGATCGCGTCGTCGCCGATGCCCAGCACGCGCGCAAGATCGTTGCCGCGCCCGCCGGGGAGCACGCCGAGAACCGCGTCGGGGACGGCCCGCAGGGCGTCGACCACCGCTCCCACGAGCCCGTCGCCGCTCAGCGTCACGACCAGCTCGCCGTCGCGCGCGGCGGAAGCGGCGACCTCCCGCGCGTGGTCGAGACCCTCGCTGTCGACGCGCCGCGCGTCCAATCCGTGTGCGCGCAGGCTGCGTTGCACGCCCGGAGCCAGGCGCGCGGACTTGCCGCCGCCGCCGACCGGATTGACGAGCAAACATATGCGTGCTGTCACGGCGACAGCGTATTGCGCCCGGGCGAGCCGGCCGCTTCGCCGAGTGCCGGCGTTACCCGGCCGCGGCCTTGGCCGCGCGGTTTCGCCGCCGCCGGCCGATCGCGGCGATAACCGCGATGATCGCGATCGCGACGAACAGACCGAGCAGGATCCCCGGCGCGAGCCCCAGACCGCCGAACGGCAGGGAAACGAGCTCGACCACGCCGAGACCCACGCCGATCATGACGATGATCAGCAGGAGGATCAGCACGATCCCGCGCAGGCGCGCGAGGATGCCGGCGGAGCTCGGCGGGACAAGCAGCCCCATCGCGCGCAGCGCGAGCATCTGGCGGCCGCTTGGCGGCGCCTGGCCGAGCCGCTCGACGGCCTCTTTGAGGTCACCGGCTCGGCGCTCGGCGAGCGCCAGTGAGGCGTCGGCCATACGGCGCAGCTGCATGCGCTCCTGGGGGCGCGCGGCCGCTATCGCGCGTTGGAAGTAGCCGCGTGCCTTGTCCGCGTCAAAACGCTCGGCCGCACGCGCGCCGAGGATGGCCAGGGCCGCAGACTTGTATTTCGTCTCGGCTTCCAGCTCTTCGTCAGAGCGCTGCTCGAGCGCCTGAATGGCCTCGATGCTGCCGCGCTGCTCGACTCTGATCTGGCGTTGCTTGGGCGCCATGCGCGCTCATTCTAGGGTTTGGCGTGCGTGTACAAGACGGCCTGCGTGCAGGCGCATCCGACGGCGGTATCCTCGCGACGTGGCAAGCCCCAGCAATCGAGTCCGAGCGCCGCGGCGCCTCGCGTTGCTGGTTGCGACGACCGCCGCGCTTGCGCTGGGGCTGGCGTCGACGCTTCCGCAGGCCGCGTGGTCGGCCAATCTCGGCGGCAGCAACTCGTTCAACGAACTGACCAAAGAAGGCGAAACCGCAACTACGCAAACCACGACGACCGCTGCCAGCACCTCGAGCGGCAGCTCCAACTCGGGGTCGCTGCTGTTCGTCGGCTCGGGCGTGGCGATCGTGCTCTTGGGTGGGATCGCGTTTGTGATCGTGCGCGACGCGCGGCGCGTCGCGCCCGCCGCGGAGGCCAAGGCGTCCGGCGCGGGGTCGCGCAGCGACTCGGCGCTGCGCATGCAGCGCAGGCGAGCGCGCGCGAAGGCAGCGCGCCAGCAGCGCAAGCGCAACCGCTAGCCACCCCAGGCGCCGTGATCAGCGAGCAGCCGGCTGTGCGGGCTGGCGCGGCAGCGGTGAGCGCACCCTGAGCGGCGCTGCCGGCGAGGGGGGCGTGTGCGCGCCGCGTTGGCGCGGAGCGGGGCGGGGGGTAGGCGCGTGTCCGCCGTCTCTCGGTCGCGTCGGGCCGCCTGTCACCGGCCAGCGGGGCCGCCAGCGACCGCCGCCGGGGGCGACGCGCAGTCCGCCGTCATCGTCCGACGGCGAGGAGGTGTCGGGTTGCTGCATCGCTCCGTCGTGGAGAAACGGCAGCAGCAGCAACATCGCAGCAATCGAAAGCTTGATCAAAGCGAGCAGCACGATGATCAGCGTCAACGACATCCGCCAGTCGATGCTACTACTGGCCGGTGGCAACGCAAAGGCGCCGCAAGCTTGACCAGCTAGCCGATGAAGTGAGCCGGTGCCGGCGCTGTCCGCGGCTGGTCGCATGGCGCGAGCAGGTCGCGCGCGAACCGCGAGCGGCTTATGCGCACGAGCGCTATTGGGCGCGACCGCTGCCCGGATTCGGCGACCCTCACGCGAGCGTGCTGGGGCTCGGGCTCGCGCCGGCGGCACACGGGGGCAACCGCACCGGACGGATATTCACCGGCGACCGCTCGGGAGACTTTCTGTTTGCCGCGCTCGCACGCTGCGGCTATGCCAACCAGGCGACGTCGACGGATCGAGGCGACGGGCTGCGTCTGACCGGCATGTGGATCGCTGCGGCCGTGCGTTGCGCGCCGCCCGCCAACCGCCCTACGCCCGCAGAGCGCGAAAACTGCCTGCCGTGGAGCGTGGATGAGCTGTCGCTGCTCGCGGACGTGCGCGTGGTGCTGTGCATGGGCGCCTTCGCGTGGGACGCGGCGCTGCGCGTTGCCTCCGTGATGTCAGGCGGCCCTCCGCGACCGCCGCGACCACGGCCGCCGTTCGGCCACGGAGCCGAGGCCGACGCAGGCCGCTACCGGCTGGTTGGCTGCTACCACCCAAGCCAGCAGAACACTTTCACGGGCAAGCTGACGCCGTCGATGATCGACGGTGTGCTCACGCGCGTGCGCGAGCTGAGCGCCTCGCGACGCTAGCTTTGGCGCGCCCGTCAAGCAGCGGCCGGCTCGGTCGGTCGCGAGCTGGCGAGCTGCTTGGCCCGGCGCAGCGCGGCTCGCACCTCCTCGGTGAGCGTGTCGATGTCATACGCGCCATAGTGGCGGCGCCCGTTGATGAAGAACGTCGGCGTGCCGGACACGCCGCTTGAGTCGGCGCTTGCCACGTCCTCGGAAACGCGCTCGGCGAACTTTCGCTGGCGCAGTTCGTCGCGGAAGCGCTCGACGTCGAGCCCGAGGTCTGTTGCGATTTCGGTCAGATGCTTGGGCGTGAGTTCATCCTGGCTGTTCAGGAGTGCGTCGTACATGTCCCAGAACCTGCCCTGGCTCGCCGCAGCCTCGGACGCCTCGGAAGCGAGCTGGGCGTTGCTGTGAACGTCGTTGAGTGGCAGGTGCCGCCACACGTAGCGCAGATCACCGCCGAAGGAGCTCAGCAGGTCGCGGATCACCGGCTCGGCCTGGCCGCAGTACGGGCACTGAAAGTCTCCGTACTCCACCAGCGTCACCGGAGCGTCGTCGGGGCCGCGGATGTGATCGCGCTCGGGATCGACTTCCTCGGTGAGGTCGAGCACGTCGGCTGGCGTGCCGCCGATCTGGCGTGCCAAGAGCTGGGTGGGGAGGCGCCTGTAGACGGCGAAGAGGCCGGACGCGACGAGGGGAGCGACGATCGTCGTCGCGATCACTCCGAGCTGGGCCTCTTGCAGGTCGCGGCCGTGAAATGCCAGGCTCGAGATAAGCAGCGAGACGGTGAAGCCGATACCGGCAATCGCGCCACCGCTGGCAAGCGCGGGCCAGGTCAGCGAAGGTCGCCTGCCGCCCAGCGCTGGGCGTGAGGCAAGCCACGACGCTCCGATGATCCCCAGCGGCTTGCCGACCACGTAGCCGAGCAGGATGCCGAGCGTGATCGGAGACGAGATGGCGTCTTCGAGCAGGCCGCCGCTGACGTGCACTCCCGCGTTGGCGAGCGCAAAGAGGGGCACGATCACATAGCTCGTCCACGGATGAAGCGTGTACTGGAGGCGGTCGTTGAGCGAGATCGCGCCGAGTACGCTCAGCTGGGCAGACCGCGCCAGCTCTGGGGTGGGCTGCTCGCGAAACGAGCGCGTAACTTCCGTGGCTCGCTCGAGGTCTTCGCGCGCCGGCGTATAGGCAGTTATCGCCAAGCCGACGGCGAGGCCCGCGACTACAGGATCGATGCCCGACTTGAACATCGCCACCCACAACGCGACCCCCACCGCGATCGCGACCTGGCGCCTGACAGCCAAGGGCGCATAGCGAAGCGCGAAGAACGTCGCAAATAGCCCACCTGCCGCACCGAGGGCGGGCACCGACACGTGCGAGGTGTAGACCACCACGATCACCACCAGCCCGATGAGGTCGTCAACCACCGCCAGCGTCAGCAAGAAGACGCGTAGGCGAGTGGCCGCCCGCGGTGTGAGCAGCGCCAAGGCTCCGAGCGAGAGCGCGGTGTCGGTCGACATCGCGGCACCCCAACCGTGCGCACTCGAGCGGCCGGCGTTGAACACGAGGTAGATCGCGACCGCAAGTCCTGCGCCACCGATCGCCGCGACCACGGGGATCGCGAGCCGGCTGCGCTCTCGCAGCTCGCCCAGATCAAACTCGCGCTTTGCCTCGAGACCGACGACCAAAAAGAAGAACGTCATCAGGCCCTCGTTGATCCAGTGGCGCAGGTCGGTCGTCACCCCGGCGCTCCCCAACTTGATGGAGAGAGTTGTTGTCCACACCGACTCGTACGAGCTCGACCACGGCGAGTTCGCCCACACGAGCGCCGCAATCGCAGCTGCGACCAGCAGCCCTGCGCTGCCGGTTTCGGTACTGAGAAAGCTGCGCACGGGCGCGGCGAGGTTGCGCGCCCAGGCTGTGCGCTCGCTGAACGCGCGCGGGCGCTCAGCGTCAGCTGCGTCGTCGGAGACGGCCGAGCTGTCTGCCATCCCGAGCGATTATGGCC
>DASZFR010000097.1:0-6736 GCA_035939635.1 Solirubrobacteraceae bacterium | reverse complement strand
ACCGGCGTCGCGACCTTGTTGTTAGCCGTCAGCTGAAGTGAATCGATCACTCGCAGCACCTCGTCGAAGTTGCGTCCGGTCGTCATCGGATAGACGAGAACGAGCTTGATCTTCTTATCAGGTCCGATCACGAACACGTTGCGCACGGTCTGGTTGTCAGCCGGCGTGCGCGAACCCGGATCGCCGGAGACGTCCGCCGGCAGCATCGCGTACAGCTTTGAGACCTTGAAGTCACCGTCGCCGATGATCGGGTAGTTGGGCGCGTACCCCTGAGTCTCCTCGATGTCGCGTGCCCACTGCTCGTGCGTGTCGGTCGGGTCAACCGACAGCCCGATGATCTTTACGCCGCGACGGTCGAACTCGGGCTTGATCCTCGCCATGTATCCGAGCTCGGTCGTGCACACCGGCGTGAAGTCCTTCGGATGCGAGAACAGCACGGCCCACGACTCACCGACCCAATCGTGAAAGTGAATCGCACCCTCGGTGGTGTCCGCCTCAAAATCGGGCGCCTCGGCGCCAATCTGCAGAGTCATCGCTCCTCCTTACTCGTGTGGTTGGTCGACTCACTCGGGCGTCACGCCGCCGCCGGCTGGCCGTCGGCCTCGACAGGCAGCCCGGCCTCGGCCCACGCGTTCAGCCCGCCCCCGAGCACCTCGACGCGCTCGTAGCCCATGCTGCTCAGCGTCTGCGCGGCGAGCAGCGAGCGCGCGCCTGGACCCTTCGTGCAATACACGAGGATCCGTGCAGATTGATCGGCGCTGAGCGCGGCGTCGGCCGCGGGCGACGCCGGGTCGGCGCGAATCTCCAGCAGCCCGCGCGGAATATTGATCGCCCGCGGGACGTGGTTTTGCTTGTACTCGCCGGGCTCGCGCACATCGACGATCAGCGCGATCTCGGAGTTGTTGTCCGCCTCCGCCGCTTGGGCGGGCGAGATTTCGCGCGCCTCCGAGCGAGCGGCGGCGACCATCTCGACCAAAGTCCTGCTCATGGTCTCCCCTTTTTGGTTGATGACTGCATTGCCACGTTCCCGATGATCGCCGCCGTGGCGCGGTTGGTCATCGGTCGGTTGGCCCATCTTCGGAGAAGCACCCGCGTGGGTCATGAGACCCACCCCCGGTGCTAGGCCTCTTCGATCAATCCGTGCTCATAGGCAAACGCTGCAGCTGCGGTGCGCGAGGACACGTCGATCTTGCAGAAGATGTTCGAAAGGTGGCGTGCGACCGTCTTGACGCTGAGATAGAGCTCCGCGGCGATCTCGCGGTTGCTCTTGCCGGCCGCCACAAGCCGCAGCACCTCGATCTCGCGCGCGGTCAGTCCCGCCACCGATTGGCGCTGGCGCAGCTCTCCCGCTGTGCGCGCGGCCTCGGTGCCTGCGCCCAAGTGCTCGAACGCCGCCAGCGCGGACGAAAGCGCCAGCTCCGCGCCGTCGGCGTCGCCGACCACACGGCAGGCGAGCCCGATAGCTCGGCGCGTCTCGGCAGCTTCGAACGGGCAGTCCGCCGTCTGCCACAGCTCCGACGCGCGCTGCAGCGAACCCAGCGCCGCCGAAGCCTCGCCGGCGGCCAGCTGGACTCGCCCTTGGGCGAACGCCGCAGCGGCCTCGAGTGCCACGCTGCCGTACTCGCGAGCGATCTCGGCAAGCTCGTTGGCAGCGCCGGTCGCGGTCGGCAGCTCATCACCGGCGATCGCGATCTCCACCTGGGCCGACAGCAGCCTCGCGCGCATCAGCCGGTTCGGTTCCTGGGCCAGCGTCCGTCGCACCGAAGCGGCCGCTGCGTCGCTTTTCCCTCGCGCGAGGCGAACCAGCGCCAATCCTGGCTGCGGCTCGCGTCCCAGATCGCTCGCTCGCTTGAACGTCAGCTCGGCGTCGTCCAGCTCGCCGCGCTGGCGCTGTACCTCGCCGAGCTGGTAGAGCGCCTCGGAGGCAAACGCGGGCATCGCTTCGAACAGATCCTCGCTTGCCTGGAGCGCCTCTCGCTCGGCCTCCTCCCACGCACCGCGCAGGCGCAGCACCTCCGCGCGATGTACGCGGCAGAGCCCCGGAAACACCGACGCCGGCTGGCTCTCGCACCATCCCCGCAGCGCCTCGGTCCACTCGCCGGCGCGGCGCAGGTCACCGAGCTCTTGACAGGCCGCAATCACATTGCAGTACACCTGTCCCGTCGCCATCGGCCCAAGCTCCCCCTGGGCCGCCGAGAGCATGGCCTCGTCGAGCGTCGCCATCCCGTCGTGGACGTCCCCCCGCCTGACCAACAGCCTGCCCTCGATGTAGCGGCCGAGCGCCACGAGGTCCGCATCGCCAAACCGATCGCCGAGCGCGATCGCGCGTCGCGCGCACGCGAGCTCACTGTCCGAGTCGCCCCGTGCGCGAGCCACGCGGGCCTCTGCGAGTGCCAGCTGTCCGTGCTCCACAGCCTCCGGCTCGCCGTCGAGCAGGCGAGTGGCTCGACGCAGCCAACCGCCTGCTATCGCGCTTTCGCCCCGCACCGAGAATGTGTAGAACAGACGCAACGCCACGAGCGCGGCCTGTCGCGGCTGTCCGTTTGCCACGTAGCCCGCGACTGACCGCTCCCGTGCGGAGATGCACGCGGGTAGGCGCGACAACCACCACGCCGCCTCGCCAAGCGCCTCGAGGTCCTCGGCGCCGAGACCCTCGTGCGAATCTCGCGCGGTCAGCGCCGCAAATGTGCTTTCCCAATCGGAGGTAGCGGCGCCGGCACCCGACTGATTGCCGTTGCGCACGCCGTCCCCCGGGCCCGCTCGCTGAGCGGGTGTGCCCCCCAAATTCCGAACCTCGGCCACCGAGACCCCTAGTCGACGAACTGCATTCCCCGCCAAGTGAGATCTTAACGCTGCGGCCGATGCCCACCGGCTGCGTGGATGTGTGAGAGGTTCGTTGGGAGGGCAAGCAAGTCATATGGCGGTGAAGGCATGTCTCAACGGCGGTCGATCGCGCGACGAGCATCCTGCGCTGCCGCAAACGCCTGGCGAGCTCGCCAGCGACGCTGTTGCCGTGCGCGCGGCGGGCGCGTTCGCGGTGCACGTGCACCCGCGCAACGCGCGCGGCGAGCAGACGCTCGATGCGAGGGCGTGCGATGCCGCGGTTGCGGCGCTGCGTGCAGCAGCACCGGGACTTCCCGTGGGATTGTCGACTGCCGCGACGATCGATCCCGATCCCTTCGCCCGCGCCGCGGCGATCGGATCATGGCGGCAGCGCCCAGACTTCGTCTCGGTCAACTTGTCCGAGCTCGGCTGGGCGGGGCTCGTGCGAGCCGCGCTGCATGCCGGTATCGGTGTCGAGGCCGGCCTTAGCACTTGCGCCGACGCTGAAGAGCTCGCGCGCAGCCCGTTCACGCACCAGATCGTGCGGGCGCTCGTAGAGGTCGAGGGCGGAGCTCCAGACGCGCAAGCCATCTCCCGGCTGATCGCGCCGGAGGTGGCGCAGCTGTGGCACGGCTACGGCGAGCGCACCTGGGAGGTCTTGACAGCGGCTGGCGCGGCCGGCTTGGACGTCCGCGTCGGCCTGGAGGACGTTCTCGTCCTGCCCGACGGGAGTCCTGCCCCGAGCAACGCCGCGCTCGTGGCCGCCGCTGTGGCCCTCGCCGGGGGCGCTTCTTAGAGCGCGCGGCAGACCACCCGCCGCGGGTCCCCGAGCGCTGGGCTCCTCCGCAGGCGGTCTTGACAATGATGGTCTCACTCCATTATTGTCGGATCCCATGATCGCCGCCATAAGAGCGACGCGTGCCCGGCGGCCACAAAGGCCCGGTCGCGCAATACCTACGAGGAAAGGACCGAGCTTGAGCAACTCACAAACGCAGGCAATCACCACGCTGCTGTGCCCCGTGTCGGACCTGGAGAAAGCCAAGGCTGTGTACGCCGCGCTGCTCGGCACCGCGCCCACGGCCGACTCGGATTACTACGTCGGCTTCGACGCCGGCGGCCAGCACATCGGGCTGCTGCCCAACGGCGGCCCACAGGGCCTGAGCTCCCCGACGCCCTACTGGCTGGTGGACGACATCGCGGCGAAGCTGGCAGAGGTGGTCGACGCCGGCGCCACGGTAAAGGAACCGCCGCGCGACGTCGGCGGCGGGCGCCGGGTTGCCGCAGTCACCGACCCCGACGGCAACGTACTCGGCCTGATGCAGGACCAGTAAGCGCCGGTAAACCCCCCTCTTGTCACTTTTCAGAAAGGAACTGCCATGACCGCCATCGACTCGATCACTCTCGAGGTACCCGACCCCTCAGCCGCGAGCGCGTTCCTCCTCGCCGCGTTCGGTTTGGACGCTCAGGTGCAGCTACGCGCCTCGCAGGCGCCGACGAGCGGCTTTCGCGGCTTCACGCTGTCGCTCGTGGTTTCCCAGCCAGCCAACGTCGACGCGCTCGTCGACGCCGCCGTCGCCGCCGGCGCGACGGCGCTGAAGCCGGTCAAGAAGACCTTTTGGGGCTACGGCGGCGTCGTGAGTGCTCCGGACGGAACGATCTGGAAGGTCGCGTCGTCTAACAAGAAGGACACCGGGCCGGCGACACGCCAGATCGATGAGATCGTGCTTCTGCTCGGGGTCTCGGACGTGATCGCCACCAAGCGGCTCTATGTCGAGCGCGGCCTCGAGGTCGCACGGAGCTTCGGCCGCAAGTACGTCGAGTTCGCCGGCGCGTCGTCTGCCGTCAGGCTCGCTCTCTACGGGCGCCGCGCGCTGGCCAAGGACGCCGGCGTCTCGCCGGAGGGCGGAGGATCGCACCGGATCGCGATCAACAGCGATGCCGGACCCTTCACCGACCCGGACGGATTCGCGTGGGAGCCGGCGCGCCCGGTGGCCCTCGACCAGGCGATCGTCGGCGCCGACCACCTGCGCCGCGCGCTTTCCGGGTGATCCGGGGGATCTCTCGTCGGGTTACTCGCCCCGGGCCGCGCGCGCTGATGGCCCGAAGAACGCCGCCTCCTGCTCGCCGAGCTCGTCGGCCGGCGCGCCGCCGTCGAGCAGCTCGCCCATGATCCGGTGCCAGTTGGCCGTCGCGTCGAGCTGACCGAGCGCGCCGAGCGTCAGGGTCTCGAGTCCGCGGGAGGCGATCGCGTCCGGCGGCACGCTCAGGCGCCTCTCGAGCTGCCACGCCGGTGAACCGGGCGCGGTCTGCGCCACCAGGCGCGCCACGTAATCGCGCGTGATCGTGAACGGACGATCGTCTGCGTGCCAGTTGTGCAGCGTGCGCATGTATTGCAGCAGCTGGTCAGACGCTATGGCGGGATCTTCCAGGGCGAAGAACCCGAGCGCGGCGAGCTCCGCGCGAACGCCGGCGGCGTCGTCGCGCAGCGCGGCGATAATCGCGCGCTTCTCGTGATCGAGGCGCTCGCGCGCGATGCGCTTGGTCATGCCGAAGTCGAAGAACGCCACGCGACCGTCGGCCAGCAGCTTGTAGTTGCCGGGGTGGGGATCGGCGGAGAAGTCGCCGTCGCGATACAGCGACCCGAAGAAGAAACGGAACACGATCTCCGCGAACCGGTCGCGCAGCTTGCGGTCGAGCTGCTTGACCTCCTCGAACTCCTGACCCTGCACCCACTCGGTTACGAGCACGCACTCGCCCGAGAGCTCGCTGAACACCTTGGGAATCACGATGAACGGGTGTCCGTCAAAGCGCCGCGCAAAGCCACGCTGCGCTTCGGCCTCGTGTTCATAGTCGAGCTCGTCCCCGAGCCGTTGGCGCAGCTCTGCCCCGACGGCCTTCGCGTCTAAGGAGGGCGCGATCGTTTTCGCCGCCGAGAGCAGCAAGCCGATGTTCTGCAGGTCGGCGCGCACAGCCGCGGCGACGCGCGGATACTGGACCTTGACCGCGACCTGGTTGCCGTCCACTCGCGCGCGGTAGACCTGTCCGATCGACGCGGCCGCTACCGGCTCGTCGTCGAATTCGTCGAACACGTCCGAGATGCGTTCTCCGAGGTCATCCTCGATGACCTTGCGCATGTCCTTGAAGGACACACGCGGCGCGGAGTCGCGCAGCGACGCGAGCTTTGCCTGAAACCGCTCGCGGGCGTCGGGCGGCAGCCCCTCGAGATCGATAACCGAAGCGACCTGGCCGACCTTCATCGCGATCCCCTTCATGTGGCCGAGGACGTCAACGATCTTTTCCGCCTCCTCGATCTGGCGCCGTTCCACCGCGGCCTGGCGAGCAGTCTGCGAGCGCGTCAGGTTCGCAGCGCGGGTCGCCGCGCCGCGGATCGCCTGGCCACCCACTAGCTCCCCCACCTTGGCGGTGCGCCGCAACCGTCCGGTGGGGATCGGCTTCTGGCGCTTGCGGGATCGACTTGGTGGAGCTGAGTCTGCGGAGGGTTTCGTCGCCATGCCCTGATCTCAATCAAAGCAAGCCGGCACGACCACGGCGCGCGCGCCTTTGAACCTCCGGCACGCGCGCCTTTACACCTCCGAGTGATACGGCGGCGCGCACCCCGTTGTGCGCGCCGCCGATCTCAGATCAACGCAGCGAGCTGAACGCTGCGCGCAGCTCGGCAGAGAAGAGCTCCGGCTCCTCCCAGGCCGCGAAATGACCGCCCCTGTCGACCTCGTTGAAGTACGTGACGTAGGGGTAGGACTTTTCCACCCAGCTGCGCGGCGCGCGGAAGATCTCCCCGGGGAACGTCGTGTAGCCGACGGGCAGCGAGACCGCGGGGGGAGCGTGACCGGCCGCGCGGGCTGTGGCCTGTCCGCCCTCCCAGTAGGACCGTGCCGCCGACGCTCCCGTGCCG
>DASZFR010000096.1:0-7972 GCA_035939635.1 Solirubrobacteraceae bacterium | reverse complement strand
GCAGCCGCTCCTCGGGTGAGAGCACACGGCAGTGCACGAACAGGTTCGCCGGCCGCGGCGCGCCGTCGCGGCGCGGACGGTCAGACGACCACCCGCCCCGCTCATCGGCTGGGATCTTGACGCTGCGCTGGGATGGCTGGCTTGCCACACGTCCATGATGGCGCACCGGCGCGCCCGTGCCGGAGCCAACCTGTCAGCAACCGCGCTGCGTCAGCGCCCGCGGGCCATCGCTCCGCGTCCCGTCTCCGGCACGGCCGGCAGTTTGACGGGCGAGGCGTGCATCGCGCGGCGGCGCAGCTCGCGCCATGACAGTCCCTCGTTGAGCAGCGCCGACCCGCCCATCAGCGCTGCGCTGAGAAGCTCTATCGCCTGCAGCACGATGCCGTAGGCGACAGCTTCGGGCGTGGAGACGCGGTAGGCCCCGGCGAGCACGGCCACACAGGCGACCTGGAATATGCCAATGTTGGCCGGCGTGGCCGGGATCACGGCGGTGACGTTGACGGCGAAGAGCACCGCGGCGGCGGCCTGCGCACCGCTGCGCAGGTCTAACCCAAGCGCCGTGAGCAGCAGCCAGCAGGCAAGCCATTGCAACGCCCACGCCCCCAGCTGCGCCACAGCCGCCACGCCGGCGCGCAGCGGGCGACGAAACACGCGCAGGCCTTCGCGCAGGCGAAGCAACCCGCGACGCAGCGCTGCCACGGCGACCTGCAGGCGGCGCGAACGCGAGACGGCCGCGGCCGGCAGCGCCAGCGGGACGAGCGCCGCAGCCACGACCGCGACCACAGGCGCGAGCGCGATCACGAGCACACCCCGGGCGTGACCCTCGAGCACGCTCACGCGCGACAGCGTGACAGCGGCGAGGATCGCGAGTGCCACGAGATTCAGAAGCGTCTGCGTCACCATCGTGCCGAGCACCACAGGCAGCGTTTCGCGAGCGCGTCCCACACGCCGCGCCACGATCAGCGCGCGCGAGTGCTCGCCGAGCCTGGCGGGCAGCGTCGCGGACATCAGCACGCCGATGAACGTTCCCTGCATCGCGTCTCGGCGTTTGGCGCGACGCCACACCGGCGCGGTGGCAAGGATCGAGTGCCACGCGACCGCGCGCGCGAGCATCGCCGCACACATCAGCCCCAGCCCGGCCGCCACAAGCCCCGGCTTGGACGCCGCGAGCGCCGCGACGACGTGCGCGACGCCAACGCGCTGGAGCGCCACGCCCGCGAGCGTGGCGCCGGCGAGAGTGCTCGCCGCAAAGCCCACCCGCCGCAGCCTGCGCGCGCGGCGCGAGCGCCCGGCGGGAGCGGGAGCCAGCGAGCTTGGCTTTGGCAGGCGCTGGGGCGGCACCCTCGGCTGCAGGTCGGCGGGGACAAGCCCGCGCTTGAGCGCTGCGCGCATGACGCGCGCGCGCGCAGGCGACGCGCCCATGCGCGCAAGCTCGCGCGCTTGCTCATAGCAGTCGGCCACTTCACGCGCCACATGAGGCCAAGCGAAGCGCTCGGCCCGCTCGCGCGCGGCAAGCGCCATGGCGCGCATGCGCCGCGGCTCAAGCGACAGCTCGCGCAACGCGTCGGCAAGCGCGAGCGCGTCGCCGGCCGGCACCAGCCGGCAGTCGACGCCGTCGCGCACGACGTCGCGGTAGCCCGCGATGTCCGACGCCACGACCGGCTTGCCGGCCGCGAAGGCCTCCGTGAGCACCATCCCAAAGCTCTCGCCGCCAAGCGACGGGGCGCAAAGCACGTCGGCGGCCTGAAGCTCGGCGAGCTTGCGCTCCTCGGAGACCTTGCCGAGCGCGCGCACGCCGCGGTCGTCGAGCAGCATGTGAGCGACCTCCTCGCTCGACGCGCCGACGATCGTCAGCGTCGCGTCGACGTGCTCGCGCAGCGCCTCAAACGCGCGCAGCAACACGGGCAGGCCCTTGCGCTCGACGGCCTGACCGACGAACACGATCGCAAGCTTGGTCTCCTCGGACCGCGGCCGCGGCTCGACCTGCGCCGCCGGCAGCGCAACGCCGTTGGGGATCACGCGATAGCGCCCGCCGTAAAAGCGCGCGGCGGTCCACGCGGCCGCGTCGGACACCGCGATGCGCATGTGCAGGCGGTTCATCCGCCGCCGGCCCCCGAGCCCGATCGCGGCGATTCCGTTGGTGAGGAGGTTCTCGGAGTAGGTGTGAAACGTGCCCACGAGCGGCACCTCGCCGGCGCTGAACAGCGCGTCCCACCCGATCACCGGGACAACCGGCTCGTGCAGGTGCACGACGTCAAAGCCGCGACCGCGCAGCTGCGCTCGCAGGCGGTGTACAGACGCGGGGGTGACCGCGACGTTGGAGACCGCGCCGTTTGCGGAGATGCCCACAGTGCGCCCCAGCGGGCAAAAGTCCGCCGGCGGCACGCGGCGCTGCGGGCGCGCGCCGCCGTGCAGGCGCACAGAGAGCTGGTCGTCGGGGTCAAACGGCGCGAGCACGCACGCCTCGTGCCCCGTGTCGCGCAGCTCGCTTGCCAGCGCCTCGATGTGGCGCGTGACGCCTCCGGGATAGGTCCACGAGTAAGGCGAGACGAGCGCGATCCTCACGGGGCCACACTGTACCGAGCGGTCCGCGTGGAACGCGGCCGCGTACGCGCGGCTGCGATAATCGGCTGGGTGGCGGCGCGGCACTTCGTGAAGTACACGTTCTTGAAGCTCGACCCCGCGTGGCGGCGGCTCGATGGCGAGCGACGCGAGCAGGACAAGCGCGAGCTGATCGCGGCATGCGAGGACTTCGCCGACGGCCACCTGCTGCAGGCGTTCTCGCTCGTCGGCACGCGCGGCGACACCGAGCTGATGCTCTTCGCCGAGGCCGAGAACCTGCAGCGCATCCACGAGTTCCACGTGGTTCTCGCGCAGAGCGGCCTGATGAAGTGGGCGCAGATCCCCTACTCGTACCTGGGGATGCGCAAGCCCTCCGAGTACTCACAGGACGAGCGCCTGCGTGCGCGCGGGTTTCGCGGCAAGTACGTGTTCGTGTACCCGTTCGTGAAGTCGCGCGAGTGGTACGGACTGCCGGCCGAGCAGCGCTGGCGGATCATGCAGGACCACATCGCGGTGGGACGCGAATATCCGGGAGTGGACAACCACACCGCGTACTCGTTCGGACTCGACGACCAGGAGTTCGTCGTGGCGTTTGACACCGACGACGTCGGCACCTTCCTTGACCTGGTGCACCGCCTACGAAGCACCGAGGCGTCGCGCTATACGGTGCGCGACACGCCCAGCTTCACGTGCATCGCAATGTCGTTGGAGCGCACGCTCGGCGCGCTCGACGGCGAGCCGCTCACAGTCGAGGCGCTGCCCGCTGGCTGACCGGGCGGTGCGCCACCTGCGCGCGGCCGACCCGGTGCTGGCCGGGGTGATCGACGCCGTTGGCCCGCTCGAGGACTCGCGATCCGGGCGCCCGGACCGCGCTGACCACTACGGCGCGCTGGTGCGCACGATCGTCGGTCAGCAGCTCTCGGTGCACGCCGCGCGCGCGATCTACGCGCGCCTCACCGACCAGTTCGGCGGCCGCCCGCCGACGCCCGCCGAGATCCTCGAAGCAGACCCCGAGGCGATGCGCGCGGCCGCAGGCCTGTCGCACGCAAAGGTGGGCTTCTTGCGCTCGCTGGCAGAGCATGTGTTGCGCGGTGAGCTCGAGCTCGAGCGCATGGACGAACTCTCCGACGAGGACGTGACCGCCGAGCTCGTCGCCGTGAAGGGCCTGGGGCCCTGGTCGGCGGACATGTTTTTGATGTTTCAGCTCGAGCGCCCCGACGTAGTGGCCGTCGGCGATCTCGGCATCCGCCGCGCGATCGAGCACGCCTACGGCCTGGACGATCTGCCGGACGGCGCGGCTGTCGAGCGCATTGCCGAGCCGTGGCGCCCCTATCGCACGCTCGCCTGCCGCTATCTGTGGCGCTCGCTGGCGAACGAGCCGACGTAGCGGCGCTGCATCCCTGCCGCGCCGCTACGACTAAGTCGTCTCGATACTCAACCGGCTAGCAGCCGGTGCCGGTGCACTTTCCGAGGGTCTCGAGCGGTTCTTCACCAGTGAGCCCGAGATGTCCGGCGAGCGTGGCCGGGAACGGCGTTTTGCCCATTCCCGGCAGTTTTTCGCCCTTCACGAGCGTGAGCGTGTCCGCCGGCCCGCCTTCAAATTTTTGCGGGAACTGCGCGTTGTGCTTAACTTCGCCGACCAGCGCGATGGCGGTCTGCATGCGGTCGAGCGGTTCGACCCTCGCGATCACAGAACCCTGGAGTTCTCGCGGGATCCCTGTGCCAGTGCTTTTTCCGGCCACGATTTCGCCGCCGCATTCAAACGACGCCAGATTCGCGCCCGATTTCGGGCGCACATCCCAACCGACCTTGAGTTTCTTCGGATGTGAGATGAACCCCAGTTCGCCGTCGAGTTCTTCGAAGGTGATTTCACCGGCCGTCGAGCCAGCTTTGTTCTCGCACGGACCTTCGGTGGAGTGGCAACCCTTCAGCACGAGCTTTTTGATGGTGAGATTTTTTGGTCCTGTGTATTCGCCTTCGATTTCACCGGGGGAGGTGCAGCCAAACGAGGCGCTCGCAAGGCCGATCGCGACGACTTGCAGTCCTTCCTTGACGGCACCCGAGAATTTCGCTTTAGCTCCCGGTCCGGAGAGCCACGAGTACTTGCCCGTCCCGGGCGAGGACGCGGTGCAGCGCTTGCCCCGGAATTCTCCGCGTGCGGCGACCCTTATGCACTTGCCGATTTCGGGGCGCATTTTCAGGTTGTATTCGCCTGCTGACGCGCTGGCCGCGAACACGGCAGCGACGGCCAACACGCACAACAGCCCCCATCTGAGGCTTCTCCTCCAACTCATTTCCTCCGCCCTCCGTCTCCCTCGCTCGCGTGGGTGGTCTGGGTTGTCCGTGCGTGATTCTTCCACCCCTTCCGGCGAGCGTCAATTCGTATCGCGGCCTCGACGGGCCCGAGCGCAATAAGAATCGACTATTACGCCGTAAACGGGGCCTTACGTGGCAAATACGACGCTCGCGACGCTGCGAATTCCAATGACGCGCCGACGCGAGCGAGAGCCGCGCTAGAACTACTTCTTCTTCGTCGAGGTTTTGTGTTTGGCGTACTTCTTGCGGGCGGCGCGTTCGCAGCTGGCCCGCTTCTTCTTGTTGTGCGCGTACTTCTTTTTACACGCCTTCAGCGCTTTCTGTAGCGCGGTTTCTTTGAAGTTCTTTACTGCGCCGCAGCCCGTGAGTTCGATTGTGGTGGTCTGCCTGATCACGTCGCCGTTCTGGCCGGTGATTTCGGTCGGCATCAGCATTTCGGAGGCGTGTTTGCACAGGTTGAATTGTTCACTTTCGGGCACGTTCGCCGTCAGCGCAGAGTGGGGGCCGGCGGGCAGCACGGTTTCAAACCTTTCGACCGGTGCGTCGGGAACCGTTTCAAAACGCGAGTAGGTGATCCCTTTTTTGATGTCAGTCTTGCCGTCGAGGAGGACCTCGACGCCTTCGCTCTGCAGCACAAACTCCACGTCGGGGAACGAAGCGTTGCCGTGCGACACAAGGTAGGCCGGGCCCGACAGCGGTTTTTTGAGCACGGGCGTCTTCGCCACCGCGAAGCCGATGTTGGAGCCTTCGTCACAGCTAGCCGGGTTCTTTTCAAACACTTCCACGCGACACGCCTGCTGGATGGTGGATAGGCGCGACGGTAGCCTGATCGGCAGCTGCAGGAAGGTTTTGGCGATGTTGGCCTGACCGCGCGCTGCTTCCACGACGACGGTGAAGCTGGTGCCGCCGAGTTTCGATCCCGCCCCGCCTGCTTTCGCGGTCAGCTTGGGTGTGAAGTTGAGGCTTCCGCAGCCCGTGACCGCGTACGGCGTGGCGTGCGTGACGCTGCCTCCTTCGGCGCCGCTGAGGGTGTCAGAGATCGCGATCGGTGCGCCGCGTATCGACTGTCCGCTGCAGGTGGTGGGGTTGAACTCGAAGTTGGGCCGGTCGACGCTTACGATCACCTGTTTGAGCTGGACAGGCACGCCTTTGATCATTGTCGGAAACGGCGTGCCCGGGATCGTGGTGTGACCGTTCGATTCGAGAATCCGCGTTTCGAGCGCGGTGATCGTGGCGGCCGCTGTTTCCTTGTCGACGCGGATCGCCGAGTTGGCGATGATCGTGCCGATGTTGAACGGGCCGACGTGCGTGGCGACGGTCTTTAGCGAGACACCAAACGGGATGCCCGGGCCGAGGCTTTCGGTGAGGAACGCTTCTCCGGGCAGGTTCACGGGCGAGCCACCGAGCCCGGAGCTCGTAGTCGAGTGGCCGATCAGGCTGCTGGCCGGGCACTGCCCCACGTCCGCCAGTGCCACCGGGCACGGCGTGACCGAAGCGAGCATCGCGGCCGCGCCTTCGGGCAGGTGCATGCTCAGCCCGGTCAGCGCCTGGTTGCCGTCGGGGTGTCCGAGCGTGATCACAAACGGCGTGAACCCACCGGCCTGCGTGTTGGTCGCGCCCCCCTGGAAGCTCGGCGCGAACGGCAGCGCGCTGCCCACCGGCGTGCACGCGGTCGTGGTTTGGAAGGTCGACGATGTCGTCGTGGCTTCAACGCCTTCAGGCCACGGGACCAGCGTGGCTGCCGATATGTGCGGCCCGCACCGAGCCGGCGTCGCCTGCGAGGCGCGCGAGCCACCGAAGAGGTGGATCCGCAGGTGTTCAAAGGGCGCTTGGGGCGTGTCCTTGAACTTCGAGACGAGCTGTCCCGTGTTCGGGTCGATCATGATTTCGCCCGCCAGCTTGATTAGCACTTTGGACCATTCGTGATGGACCGGTTCTTCTTCTGTCGCGATCAGGTACAGCCCGAGCGGTGGCGCAAACGGGTCGGTGTTCTGGGTGCCCAGGTAGAGCGAGCCGGTGAGCGTGTGCGGAAGCAGCGGCGTTTCGATTTCCACAGTGCCGATCTTGGCCGCGTCCGGACAGCTTGCGACGGTGGGCGTGAACTGCTGGGCAAAGCCTTCTGTGAACGGCGCGCCTTCTCCGCCGAGCAGGCCCGATTCGCCCGTGCCGCACGCACCGAGTCCGTTCGCGGCGCCGGCGCTCGCCTGCACGCCTTCGGGCAGCGTGAGCGTCGTGTCTTTGATGTCCGCCTCCCCAAGCGCGCCCGGTTTCATTGTCGTTTCCTGCTGCGGCAGGCTCACTTCGACCGTCATCCCCGACGGCGTGCTGCCGGCGCTCGTGTCCGGCGCGACCGAGAGCGAGGGGTTGAACGGCAGGTTTGCACAGCCGGTCAGCTTCACCGGCGGTTCCTGCGCATACGGAGGTTCGTTTTTAGCCGCGAGCACTTCGCCCGACCACGCGTTGCCCGAGATGTCGGTGGCCAGCGGCGTTTCGCAGGACGTCGGCAGGATGAGAAACGGCGTTGGGGTCGGGAATTCGCCTTTGCCGCAGGCCGGGCGCGGCTTGTCCAGTTCCACGTAATGGCCGCTGCCGATGCAGTTCCATCCGCGAACTTCGTCGTGGCTTGGGTCGCCCGGCGTGCCCCACAGCGTCACCTGGGCCCCGAGCACCTGGACGGCCTGGGAGGTTTCCTTGACGCTGACAGTGACTCCGTAGTCTTCGCCGGTGCGCAGCGACGTGTCCAGCACCACCGGCACGTGAACGATCTCAAAGCCGAACTTCGCCGGCTCGCCGGGCGAGGGCGCGAGGTTGAACAGCGGCACCGACCACGTCTGCAGGCCAAAGTTGGAGGGTTCATTGAACGTCACCGTCGCAACGCCGAGCGCGGTGTTGTCGGGGCAGCCATTGACCGAGTTTTCCTCGACAATGCCGAACGCGACGTCCGAGCACTGCGGCGTTGCGTCGGGGTTGCCCAGCACGCCCGCCGGGATGCGGAAGCTCAGGTTCTTCTGTAGGGCGGGAGCCTGAGGAACAATTTTCTTGAATTCTTTCTGGAACCCGTAAGTCTGGTTGAGATAGAAGGTGGTGGTCAGCT
>DASZFR010000095.1:0-9768 GCA_035939635.1 Solirubrobacteraceae bacterium | reverse complement strand
GGAGCAACGTTCGTGCAGTCGCAGATGATCTTCGACCTCAGGCGCCTCGAAGCGTTCCTCTCGGCCGCCGAGGACACCCTCGCGGGCGTGCGGTTCTACGCAAGCGTCGCGCTGCTCCGCAGCGCGCACATGGCAGAGCGCGCCTGCGCGCTACCAGGGGTCGCGATTCCTCAGCGAGCCGCGGCGCAGATCAGTCGCGGCGGCGGCATCGACCTAGCGGGCGAACTGGCGGCGGCCCTTGCCAGTATCTCGCGCGTAGATGCGCTTCACGTATTTCCGCTCGGAGCCGAGGCGGCAACACGCGAGGTCGCCGCGGAGTTCCGCGTCGCGCGGGGTGTCAGCGCCCTGCGCCCTGCAGGGACCGGTCCGTAACCGGAACCGCGACCGCGACGACGAACGGGGACGGCCCCCGGCCGATTGAGAGCCTGCAAGCAGATGGTTTTCGAGTTCCACGAAGCGCGTCGCGTCCCGTAGCACCCGCCGGGAAATGTTCCGGGGACGGGGGCTCGCTGCGGACGAAAAGCATTGGACCACGCCCACGCCGAACGCGCGGCTGCTTTGTGGGGAGGGCGAGCGTGCCCGGCAGCGATGCCCGCGGCCAGGCTCGGAATCACGCTGGCCTGATCGTGACCGGTGCGGGTGCGCGCTTCCACGGGTTCGTTTGGGCACGCCTGCTTGACTGGCATGTGGATGACCTTCAAGCCCGAGGAACCGCCGCCCGACGCGGGAAAGCTCCCGACCGGGCGCGTCGCGCGGACCGCCCGGGTCGGCGGCCTCGTGACCGGCCAGGGTCTACGGTGGGCGGGCATGCGGACGGCCGATCGCGTCCGCTCGCCGGAGCGCGCCGCCGCCGCGCAAAACGAGCGCACCGCCGCGCTCGTCAACCGGCTCGTCGAGCAGCTCGGGCAGATGCGCGGGGCGGCGATGAAGGTGGGGCAGATGCTCTCGATGGTCGAGTTCGACGGTCTCCCCGTGGACCAGCGCGACGCCCTGCAGGCGAAGCTCGCCAAGCTCCGCGACGACGTCCCGCCGGTCCCGTTCTCGAAGCTCGAGCGGCTGATGCGAGACGAGTTCGGCGGACCGCTCAGCCGCGTCTTCTCCGAGTTCGACGAGCGCGCGTTCGCGGCTGCGTCGATCGGCCAGGTCCACCGAGCGACGACCCTTGACGGCGCCGATGTCGTCGTCAAGGTCCAGTACCCGGGGGTCGCGGAGGCGGTCGAGACCGACCTCCGCAACGCGATGCTGCTACTTCCGCTGATCAAGCGGCTCGCACCCAGCCTCGACGCGAAGGCGCTCGCCTCGGAGCTGCGCGAGCGGATCGCCGAGGAGCTCGACTACGAGCTCGAGGCGCAGAATCAGCGGCGGATCGAGCGGCTGCGCCGCGGCCATCCGTTCATCTCCGTGCTCGGGGTCAACACTGAGCTCTCGACGCGCCGGGTACTCGTGTCCGAGTACATCGAGGGCGAGCGGTTCGAGGTGGTTCGCCGGCTCGACGAGCCGCAGCGCGACAGCTACGGGGAGGTGGTCTTCCGCTTCTACTTCGGCCTGCTGTACCGGGACCGAATCGCGCTCGGCGACCCGCACCCCGGCAACTACCTACTCCGTCCGGACGGCCATGTCGGCTTCGTCGACTACGGGTTGTTGCGGGATGTCAGTGTTGCGCGCACCGATGCCGAGCGCGGGATCGCGCACGCTGTCCGTGCCGACGATCCTTCGGCCTTGAAGTCCGCGCTGGTGGCGGGCGCGTATCTGTCTGCCGACGGGGCGGAGCTGGTCGACGACGAGCTCGCGCTCGAGCTGATGCGGCGCGCGACGCGGTGGTACGCGGTCCCCGGTGATCGGCGCTTCGGCGCGCAAGGCCATCGCGGCCGCGAGCGCCGGCCGCGGGACGACGAGCATCAGGCCGAAGTCAAGAACCAGCTGAGCCATTTCACGCTGCCGGCCGAGACGATCCTGATCCGGCGGATGCACGCGGTCGTTGGCGTCGTGCTCGGTCAGCTGCGCGCCGGTGCCGATTGGGGCGCGATCGCCGCCGAGTACCTGCACGGCGGGCCGCCGGCGACGCCACTTGGCGAGGCTGAGGCGGAGTTCTTCACGCGGCGCGGTCGACCGGGCCGAACCTGAGCCCACCCCGTGCCGATCGCTTCGTGGAGCACGCTAGGGCCGCCACTCCAGAGTGCTCCCTTCCACCGAGAGCGGGCGTCTCGATGGCCAAGCCGGACGCAGGCCCTCAAAGCCGGAGTGCGTCTACAAGAACGTGCCGCCCACTGGCCGGGCGCGGCGCGAGGCTGGTCCCGGGCGCGGGTCGCCCGAACTGGGCCCTGTGCCGAGGCCGACCCCAGGCGCTCCCACAGAGGGCATCGAGTTTCTGAGCCGGTCGCGCCCACGCAGCGGGGACAGAGCGGCCAAGCGCGAGTGCTCCCTTCCCCCCGAAAGGACGCGCCTCGATCGTTGAGCTCCACGGGCCCGCTCCGGACGAATAGGAGCCGCGCCGGCACGGGCCGAGGTGACGCCTCCTTCGCCGAGTGAGCGAGGGTCTTGCAGGTGGCGGAGCGGACGCCTCAGTTTCGTCCAAAGCGACAGCGCCCTACCCGCCTGACGAGGCCTCGCATTTCCCGGGAGCAGAAGCGGTCTCCAAGGCCTTCAAGTTGAAGGCTTGATCGGATTCACCCCGGCGAGACCTCTGGCAGCCCGATCGCCTGGTTGGCGCGCGAACGAGCGACCGCGACGGACAGCGCCCGAACGTAAGCGCGCGCCGCCGCGTCGATGATGTCCGTCGATACGCCCTGCCCGGCGCCTGTGAAGCCGCCGACCTCGAGCACGATCGAGACCTCGCCGAGCGCGTCCTGACCCTCGGTCACCGCGCCGATCGTGAACTCGCTGAGCTTCGCGGCCACGCCGGTGGCGGCGTCGATCGCCTGGAAGACGGCGTCGATCGGGCCGTCGCCGGTAAACGTGCCCGTCACCGAGCCGCCCTCGGGAAGCGTCACAGACACCTTCGCGTGCGGCGGTCGCAGCGACGAGGCCTCGACCTCGAACCACTCCAGCGCGAAGCCGCCGACGTCCTCGCTGCGCAGCTCATCGGTGACGAGCGCCTCAAGGTCCATCGCCGTCACCCGCTTCTTGCGGTCGGCGATCTCCTTGAAGCGCTTGAACGCCGTGTTCAGTGCCTGGCCGTCGATCTCGAAGCCCATCTCCTTCAGCGCCTCGCTCAGGGCGTGGCGGCCGGAGTGCTTGCCGAGCACCAGCGAGTTGCTGTTCAGGCCGACGGTCGTAGCGTCCATGATCTCGTAGGTGGTGCGCTCCTTGAGCACGCCGTCCTGATGGATGCCGGCCTCGTGAGCGAAGGCGTTACGCCCGACGATCGCCTTGTTGGGCTGCACCTGGTAGCCGGTCAAGCGCGAGACCAGGCGGCTGGTGCGGGCGATCTCGGTCGTCTCGATACCGGTCCACAGGCCGAGGCTCGGCTCACGCGTGTGCAGCAGCATCGCGATCTCCTCCAGGGAGGCATTGCCGGCGCGCTCGCCGAGGCCGTTGATCGCGCACTCCACCTGGCCACAGCCCGCCTCGAGCCCGGCCAACGAGTTGGCGACGGCCAGCCCGAGGTCGTCATGGCAGTGCACCGAGACGACGACGTCGCGCAGGCCGGGGACAAGCCCGAACAGCTCCTCAAACATCGTGGCGAACTCGCGCGGCATCGTGTAGCCGACGGTGTCGGCAATGTTGATCGTGCTGGCGCCCTCGTCGAGCGCGATCTGGATCACCTCGGCCAGAAACTGCACGTCCGAGCGCGACGCGTCTTCGGCTGAGAACTCGACGTCGTCGGTGTACCCGCGCGCCTGGGCGACGGCAGCGCGCACCTGACCCTTGACGTCCTCGCGCGTCGTCAGCAGCTTGCGCTCGATGTGGAGGTCACTCGTCGCCAGAACCATGTGAATGCGCGGGCGCTGAGCGTCACGCACGGCGTTCCACACGGCCTCGATGTCCTGGCTGACGGTGCGCGCCAGCCCGCAGATCACCGGCCCTTCGACCTCGCGCGCGATTCCCTCCACTGACTCGAAGTCGCCCGGTGAGGTGATCGGGAAGCCCGCCTCGATCACATCGACTCCGAGTCGTGCGAGCTGGTGGGCGATCTCCAACTTCTCGGTCTTGTTCAGCGAGATCCCCGGTGACTGCTCGCCGTCGCGCAGCGTCGTATCGAAGATCAGTATGCGCTCGGACGCGCTGCGTCTGCTTGAGCTGCTGTGAGGCGAAGTGCTCATGTCGTCGTGCTCCTTCTCTCGCTTTGCCGTTCCTCTCTGCTTGGTATGCGGCTACGCGGCCGCCACGCGCTATTCCCCCCGAGGGGGGAGCAGGAGAAGCGAGAGAAGCGAGTTCTGCAACGACATCTGCGAGCGAGGGTAGCACCGGCTGCCCGCCGCAAAGCGCGCTCAGGGGACCAGGCAAGCTGCTGCTTTTGTCCAACTCAGGCGTCTCGTTGGCTTCGCGGGGGGCGCCTGCTTTCCGCGCCAAGCGATCATGCGGGCGATCGGGTTCGTGGCAACGCGATCGTGATCTCTGACCTCGGGCGCGTTAGGCGTGTGGTCAGCGTGTGCCAGTACAGCGCAAGTCAGCGTCGAGCGGGCCGATCCGGTACTGCGCGAGGTTCGGCGCCACGCCGGTAAAGCCACCGCTCTTGCAGTTCTGCCGCGCCTGCGTGAGTGTTGCGTCGGTTCCCGCGACCCAATCGGGCAGCTGGCCGTTGAAGGGCGTCGGTGTTGTCTGCGCCGTCAGCCCCGTGATGTCCTTCCACTGGGCGCTGGTGGAATAGATCCCGATCGGTCCGGCCGCGCCGGCGTTGTTCAGGCCGGCGATAAAGCCCTGCAGCGCGGCGATGTTGAGCTGGTAGGTCCCGGCCCAGCTCGCCATCAGCTCGACGTCCAGCCACCATGGCGCGGTCTTGGCCGTGACCGGGTCGTGCGCGCTGACGAGCCGGTAGGAGTAGGCCGCGCGCTCCTCGCCGTAGATGTACGAGCAGGCGTTGGTCAGCAGGCCGTTACAAGCACCGTAGACCGGCGCGGTGCCGACGCTAGGCCAGTCCGCGACGTGACGACCGCCAGGGTTACCGGTATCGATGTACAGCGACAGGGGCGGCTGCTTCGGCCGCTTCTGCCCCGGCGCGTCGCGGGCCCAGTGCAGCTCGCCGCTGATACACGGGTTTGCTTTGTTCGCCAGGCCGCCATTGACACCGGCGATCCCGAACAGCGGATTCGACGGGTAGGAACCCGAGCACTGCGGATAGGAGACGTCATAGCCGGTGGTCGGCGACGAGCTGCCGCTCATCGCGATGACCAGCACCACAATGACGACGAGGGCGAGCGCCGCTACCGGCACCCATCGCGCTCGGTACCAGGAACGGCTGGCAGGCGGCACGGCGGTCAAGCTACCAAGAGGCTGGACACGCGCCGGCCGCAAGAGCGCGGCCTCCCGGGTAGGCGTTCTTACGGCCCACGCCTGCTTGGCGAGCAGTGCGAGTGTTTCAGTACCTCCGCGGCTCGCTTGCGCAATGGACGAGCGACGGCCTCGCAGGCATCCCGGCGACAAGCCACTGGCCGCGACTTCCCGCCGTGGGCAGGGCGCATCGACAAGTTGCAGACTCGGCTGAGCGACTCCTTGGGCGCCTTGACCCGAGCGACAACGCTGGGATCGCTCAAAACTGACGGGCGTGCGCCCGTTCCTCAACCACCCTGGCCCAATCGCGGTCGCGCACTGCGGCGCTGCCGGTGAGGCACCCGAGCGCCGCGCCTCGACCGGCCCCAGGGCAGCTGGTCCATCGACCGACTGAGATCCATGAGAACCTCATTTCGTGACCGACCGAATCGCGATCGCCACGCGAACTACAGTTGAACCCGAGGCGGGAGCGCAAGCGGATCAGGCCGAGGTGCCGGTCGCGCTCGCACCGCGACTCGCCGTGATCCGCACGATCGCGTTCGTCGTCGGGGCGGCCAGCCTCGGCGCCGAGATCGCTGCTGCCCGCCTGCTCGCGCCGTACTTCGGTGCCTCCACGATAGTCTGGGCCAACACGATCGCGACGGTGCTCCTTGCGCTCTCCGCCGGGTACGCGATCGGCGGGCGCCTCGCCGACCGGCGCGCTGACCTGCGCGGTCTATGTGAGATCGTGCTGGTCGCGGCGGTGCTGCTCGCGCTGGTGCCGTTCGTTGCTGGTCCCTTCCTGCGGCTTTCAGTCAAGGCGCTCGGTGCGCTTTCGGTGGGAGGCTTCTTGGGCTCGCTCGCGGCTGTGCTCGTGCTCGTCGCGGTGCCCGTGATGCTGCTCGGCACGGTGGCGCCTTATGCCAACCGGCTGGCGCTAGGGCGCGTCGCGGACACGGGAACCGTGACAGGCCGCCTGTACGCGATCTCCACCGCGGGCTCCCTGGTGGGGGTGTTCGCCGCAGCCTTGCTGCTGATCCCCCTGATCGGGACGCATCGAACCTTTCTCGTATTCGCGTTCGCACTCGCCGTGGTCGCCGCTCCGTGGGTGGAGTCCCGGCGCTTCCTGCTCGTGCCCGTCGCCGTGGGGGCGCTGCTGGCAGTGCAGCCGGCGGCGGTCGGCGCGGGCGTGACCGGCGCGCGGGTGATTTTCGCCGCCGAAACGCCGTATCAATACGCGCGCGTATTGCAGTTCTCGAGCGGCGAACGCTGGCTGGAGCTCAACGAGGGCGTGGCGGTGCACTCGATCTATCGGCCGTGGAGCTATCTGACGGGCGGTTACTGGGACGACTTCCTGGTCCTCCCGCTCGCAGCGCAGTTGGGCGTCCCACACCGGATCGCGATCCTTGGTGACGCTGCGGGAACCGTCGCGCGGGGGTATGGCCACTACTTCCCTTCAACGCGGGTGGACGCCGTCGAGCTGGACGGCGAGCTGACCGCGATCGGTCGTCGCTATTTCGACCTGCGCGGTCGCAATCTTCATACCTACACCGCCGACGCGCGCCCTTGGCTGGCCGCGAGCCGCGCACGCTATGACGCGATCTTCCTCGACGCCTATCGTCAGCCCTACATCCCGTTCTACCTAGTGACGAGGGAGTTCTTCGCGCTGATCCGCGCCCACCTTCGCGCGGGGGGCACGTTGATCATCAACGTCGGGCACATCCCGGGCTCGGATTCGCTCGAGAAGGTGGTGTCCGCGACGCTGCGCGCGGTATTCCCGTTTGTCGTCCGCGACGTTGTCAGCACTACGAACTCGCTGGTGATCGCGAGCACCGAGGGGTTACCCGGGGTGCGGATCCCTGCGGCGCGCACGGTGCTGCCCGCAGGCCTTGACGCTCTCGCGGCGGCGGTAGGCGCACGGCTGGGTCCGGCCCTAGACGGCGGCGCCGTCTACACCGACGACCGGGCACCGGTCGAGTGGCTCACCGACTTGTCGATCCTGCAGTACGCGACCGGCCAGAGATAGCGTTGGTCTGGCTTGCGCTTCTCGATCGTTGCGGCAGCCGTATTGGCGTGTCTCGAGGCGTGCCCTTTCGCCTCCGCGCGAAGGCGCAACCCACGCAAGTAGAAATGCCGGATGTCACACCTCAGCATGGGCGACTCACATTGGTCAACATTTTGGCAACGTCCATATCGTCCAATGCGTCCGGAACACCTGACGATATGGACGATCTGGACGCCACGGGAAGCATCTGCACTTTCTGTACAAGGTTGAGGCCTTGTCCGGGGTTTCCCGGGTGGTGGTTCGAGTCCACTGGGGCGCATTAAAAGGCCTGCTAATCGGACGTGCGCGGGCCGGGCACCCGACGAGCGTTCGTCGTCCCTTGCGGGAGCAGAAGCAGGGATGGTCGCGGCGCTCGCAATGCTGGCGCAGCGATTGTGCTCCGGTTCGCGTGGCGGGCTGTACGGTGGAGGGCGCCCAGCGCACTGCCCGGCAGACGCCGGCCGTTCCTGTTTAGGGCGCGGTAGCGCAGGTGGGTGATGCCGGCGAACTCGACCGCACGGGTGGATCCGAGATCGAACTCTGATCGTCGGGGCCTGGCGAACGAGCGGACGCCGTCGCGAGTACCAAGCCCACCCCAACCACAGTGCTCACGCTTTGGCGTGCACGCGAGCGTTGTGTGGCGCCAGGGCGTCGCATTCTTAGTGACTCGATAGATAACGTTCGGTCACCGAGAAATGAGGGTGCGTGTTCTCCGCCTCGTCAATCTCAGCGACCGTCGCACCTGCCTTCAGCGCGACTTCGCGCCGCTTGGCTCCAAACAGTGCGCGCTCGGGTATCGGCGCTTGACGAATCGCCTCGAGGGCACGGTTCTTAGGGGACTGTTCGTGGTGAGCCATCTACTCGCGTCCTTTCGTTGCGGCGGAGTTGGGTGAATAACGCCCTCGCCGCCTCTGTCGCTCTATCTACTGAGGTTCGGTGATCTCGACGGCCCCGAAGCCTTCGAGTGCGCCGTCGACGAAGAAGATCTCCATCGTGATGTCGGGCTCGACGTGCGCCTGGCTGAGAAACGCGAGGACCTCGCGGCCGGTGAGCTCCTCGATCGTCTGCTTGTAGCGCTCGGCCATGACGCGCTGGAAGTCCTCGCGCATGGCGATGACGCGGTCGGGCTCGCCGCTGTCCATGATCGTCTGCTCGAGCGCGGTGAAGCCGCTGCCGCGCATGACGACGATGATGATGTCGTCGAGCACGTAGGTCTTGGCCTTCATCGGGCCTCGCCCGTAGTGATCGCGCAGGATGCCGACGATGCTGGTCGAGATCGCCGTTAGCAGATGTCCGCCCGCGAGCCGGGTGCTGCTTGCAACTGGTTGCGCGTCCACATCATCTACTCCCGGTCCGGCAGAGGTCAGATGGGCCGACCCGCGATGGGCCATCCCCCAGCGGCTACCGTCAGTCGTCACTGCTTCTCGCCGACGCGCAGATGGGATCGCACCCGCTCGACAGGCGGCATCGGTGCCAAGCTGCCGTTCGGCTGCATACGCCAGAGCCGGCCATCCGGTCGTTCGAGGGTCGGAGAGCCGTCACGCATCGTGAGGACCTTGTGGTCTGGCGGCAGCTCGCGCAAGCGGTCAAGCTGCCGGGCCGTGAGCAGCACGTTCATACGGTGGACCGTTCTTCACGCACGGCTCCCTCCAGGCGCTCCAGGATCTGTTCGGAGGAGCGCAAGTCGTCCAGGTGTTCTGGCGCGACCTCCTCCGCGTAGAGGATCTTTCCATTGATTCCCTCCTTGAGGTGGGTGGCGTCCGGCATCACGATGATTCGTGCCATGGGGCTCTCCTGTCTAGTCGCTGATGGACGAGGCGGCGGCCAGCCTGGGCCCAGCCGCGATCGCGGCCGCGGGCAGGCGGCCGTTCTGCTCGATGCGAATGATCTGCCCGGTCGGCTTGCGCACCAGGGGCGCGCTGTGGTCGACCCCGACTAAGCGGTAGTCCTCGCGCAACTCCGCTATGCGTGCGCTCTGCTGCTGGCTGAGCTCTACGGCTTCCATGTGCTCTCCTTGATCGTCGGTTGGAGCACTGCACCGTTCGGGAGCGTCGGTCCTCGCCTCCGTTTCTGCTTCGTCCAAGCGCGAGCGAGGTCAACTACGACCAGTGCGAGCACGGCGCCCGAGTTGTCGGGTTCCGCCCCGTTGCCGACAGCGTCGGGCGGCCGGCCTGTCTCATATGCGCCTTGCAAAGCGCGATCAGCGATCCGTGATCCGTGCACCCGATGGACTCCTTGGTCCAAACCCAACCGTGCAACGGACCAGAGCCAAGACGGCCACCGTGTGACCGCAAACTCGTTCCGCCCTCTGAGGC
>DASZFR010000094.1:0-24456 GCA_035939635.1 Solirubrobacteraceae bacterium | reverse complement strand
AAGTACGCCGAATATCTCCAGTTCGCCGATGCGCTGCACGCGAAGGGCAACGGAATCACCAACGCGGGCGACTCGAACCACAGCTCGCCGGCCGACAACGAGTACAGCCTGGCGTCCTACCTGCTCGTCAACTCGGGTCTGGACTTCGTCGGTTTCTCCCACCAGTCGCCGGGCAACGAATACGCGGCGTTGCGGGGCATGGATCTCGGCGAAGAGACCCAGCCGCGCGCCCAGCAGCCAAGCGGACTGTGGACGCGGGTCTTCACGCACGGCGAGGCGGTCGTGGCGCCGCCGGGGACGAGCGGAAGCGTGGCGCTGCCGCGACCGATGACCCGCGTCGGCACGGCATTGCCAGTCACGACCGTCAGCCTCAATGGCGGACAGGGCGCGGTGCTGAGCGGGTAGGCGGCTACCGAACCGAGTAAGGACAGCACGGCCGCACCCGCCCGGGCGCGGCCGTGATGTCGCCGAGAAGCGCCCTCAGTCCTTCGTGTAGGTCGACTTGTCGCGAGCCAGGCCCATGCGACGCGCGCGGGTCAGGCGTCGCGAGCGCAGAGGCGGCGTAGAGTCCCGCCGCGATGCCGCCGCGCCGCGCCGCCGAAAGCGCATCCGTCCTCACGCGCTGGATGGGTATCGAGGACGCCAACACGGCCGGCTACGTGCACGGCGGCGTGATCATGCGGCTGTGCGACGAGGTCGCGGGCATAGCAGCGATTCGCCACTGCGGAGTGCGCGTTGTGACCGCGGGGATGGATCGCATGACGTTCTTGCACCCCGTCCACGTGGGCCAACTCGTCACTTTCCGGGCGACCGTAAACGCTGCGTGGCGGACGTCGATGGAGGTGGGCGTGCGCGTGGACTCAGAGGACGTGCGCACGCGCGAGGCGGCCCACACCTCGACCGCCTATCTGACGATGGTCGCGCTCGACGAGCACGGCCAGCCGGCGGCAGTGCCGGGGCTTGTGGCGGAGACTCCCGACGAGCGCCGGCGTGAGAAGGAGGCGCAGCTGCGCCGCGAAAACCGTCTCGCCGAGCGCGCCGCCATCCGTCACGCGCGCGGGGAGCACGTGTGACGTCGCGAGCCTCAGCTGACTCCGCGCCCGCAGCCGCGCCGGCGAGCGGCGGGGACGGCCTCACGCTCGCGCTCGCGCGGCGCTGCGCCGCGCTGCAAGAACACGAGATCCCCGACGACGTGCGCGAGATTGCGCGCCAGTGCCTGCTCGACTGGTTTGGCGTCGCGTTGGCCGGGAGCGCAGAGCCCGCCCCGCGCTCGCTGCTCGAAGCGCTGCACGCCGGCGGCGAGGTCGCCCGCGGCGTCGCGAGCGTCGTCGGCCAGGGCGCGCAGATGGCGCCGCGCCAGGCGGCGCTTGTGAACGGAACCTCCTCGCACGTGCTGGATTTCGACGACGTCAGCATGTCGTTCGTGGGCCACGTGTCGGTGACTGTGCTGCCGGCTGCGCTCGCCCTCGCCGAGCAGCTCGACGCGAGCACGGCGAGGCTTCTCACCGCGTTCGTGGCGGGGTATGAGACCGCCTGCGCCGTCGGCGTGGCGCTCGGGCGCGAGCCCTACCTGCGCGGCTATCACGCGACTGGCACGATCGGCGTCTTTGGCGCGGCCGCCGCATGCGCGCGGCTGCTGGAGCTGAGCGAGCACGAAACCGCTCGCGCACTGGGCATCGCCGCCAGCAGCGCCGCGGGTCTGAAGCGCAGCTTCGGCACGATGACAAAGTCGCTGCACGCCGGCCAGGCCTGCGCCAACGGACTGCTCGCCGCGCTGCTTGCGAGCAAGGGGTTCAGCGCCAGCGCCGACGCGATCGAGGCGCCGCAGGGGCTTGCTGCGGCGTTCTGCGCAGAGCTTCAACCCGACGCGGCGCTCGTGGGTCCGCCACGCGGCTGGCACCTGCGCGACAACCTCTTCAAGCACCACGCCGCGTGCTACTTCGCCCACTCGGCGATCGAGGGGCTTCGCGATGTCGGCGCGAACACCAGGGTCCGGTCGGGCGAGATCGAGCGCGTGCGCCTGCACGTCAGCGAGCTCGAGCTCGGCACGTGCGCGATCGCTCGGCCGGCAACGGCCCTGGAGGTGAAGTTCAGCCTGGCGCACCTCGCCGCGATGGCGCTGTTGGGGCGCAGCACGAGCACGATTGACGATGAGGTCGTGCGCGACGCGCAGGTGCTCGGGCTGCGCGCGCTAGTCGAGCTCGTGCCCGACGGCGTGGCCGGCGAGCCCACTCTCGTCGAGGTCGCGCTGCGCGGCGGCGAGGTGCGCACGGCGCGCAAAGACGTCAACGTCGCCGCGACCGACCTGCCCGCGCAGCGCCGGCGCCTCGAGGAGAAGTTCGTCCCGCTCGCCGCCGGCGTGCTGGGCGACGCGCGCACGCTGCAGCTGCGCCAGACCTTGTCCTCGCTTCAGGCCAACGCGAGCGTGCGCGAGCTCATGGCGCTCGCCCGGCGCTGAGGAGCGACAGCAACGTGCGGCGCCGGCGCGAGGGCGCGCTAGGTCAGGCCGGCGCCACTCCGTCCTCGCGCTGCTCGTAGCCGAGACGTTGCAGGCCGCGCACGAAGATCTGACTCGGCCGCCTCCGCGCAGCGCTCAGACGCGCACACCGCGCTCTGCCAGCCACGCCACCACACGGGTGGGAGGGTCGCCCTCCCACTCGGCCCGCGCCGCGAGCCTGAGGATGTGGTGGGGCTCGGCGTGGAGCTCGTCGCGCCGGTAGGCCAGATACAGGATCGTCGCGGTCGCCACCGCCACGGCGGGGTCTTCGTCGTCGACGTCTACGCCCTCCACCGCAATCGCCAGCTTTTCCTCGAGGTTGTCGATCGCGGCGACCGGTTCGTCGGCGTCCTCGAACTGCTCCAGCAGACGGCCCAGGCGCGGGTCCCTGCCGGCGGGGTCGCTGATCTCGACTGCGCGTCTGGCAACCTCAAACAGAGTGACTGGGGCTGGCTCGGTTGGCACGACGTTGGTGCAGGTGTGGATTGCTCGACTCGGCTGGCCTCGGCGGCCGCCGCGGCGTACGGTGCAGGTGATGGCTTTCACGGGGATCGTATCCGCCAACCGCCAGGCGCTGATGGCCGACGGGTGCGAGCATTGGACGGCGCGCCTATGACCGGTTCCGGTCAGCCGCCGAGCGACGCCGCGCCAATGGCCGACTCGCAGCGCGGCACGCACCACGCGGTGCGTGAGGGCGAGCGCTGGCTGCGCAAAACGGGGCTGCGGCTACTGGCCTACCTGATCGCTGCCTTCCTCTTTGTCAAGCTGATCCCGGGGCTGCGCGAAGCGGTCGAAGATCTCGAAAAACTGAGCGGCGCGTGGCTGGTTGCGGTGTTCGTGCTGGAGATCCTGTCCGAGACGGGCTTCGTGATCTCCTGGCACGCGATCGTCGACCCCGAGAACCGCCTCGGCCGCGACGGCCACGGCGGCGGGCGCATGGACGTTCGCCTGGCGTGGGCGCAGCTCGGCGCGGGGATGTTCATCCCCGGGGGCTCGCTGTCGAGCGTCAGCGCGGGCACCTGGCTGCTGCACAAGCTGGGGCTGCCCTTCAAGCGGATCGCCGAGCGCCAGCTGTCGCTCAGCTTCCTCAACACGGGGATCGACGCGATCGCGTTGATGGTCATCGGCCTGGGCCTCGCGGTAGGGGTACTGCACGGGTCGCGAAACCTCTTGCTCACGGCCCTGCCCGCCGCGGTCGCGGCCGCGGGTGTGGCGGCCGCGCTGATCGCCGCGGCGCGGATCAAAACCCATGGGCGCCCCGAGCATCCGCGCCACGCGCGGATCGCCGTAGCGATCACGACGCTGGCGCAGTCCGTGCAGGACACGCGCGACCTGCTCGTGCATCGCAGCGGCTGGAAAGCGGTGGCAGGTGCGCTCGGGTACCTGTTCTTCGACGTGCTGGTGCTGTTCACAGTGTTCAAAGCGATCCACGCGCATCCCGCGCCCACGTTCGGCGTGGTTGTGCTGGCCTACATCATCGGCGCGCTGGGCGGCTCGATCCCGCTGCCCGCGAGCATTGGCAGCGTGGGGGGCATGGTCGGCATGTTTATCCTCTACGGCGTCGGGCACAACGTGGCTGTGGCGGGGGTGCTGCTCTACCAAGCCGTGGGACTGCTGGTCCCGTTTGTCGGCGGCGGGATCGCGTACCTGCTGCTGCGCCGCCAGCTCACCCCCGCGAGTGCAATTGCGACCACAGGTGCCGCGATCGCCGCCAAGACGTCGCAGATCGAGACCGACTGAGCGCGAGCGCGAGCTGCTCGACTGCTCCGGGGCGTCCGAATCCGGCGCACAAGCGCCGGGGCAACTCCGGCTCAGCGTGCGAGCCCCGGCAGGCTCGTGTCGGTGCGCGCGCACTCGGCGGCGAGCACTTCGCGCAGGCGCGCGCCGCCAGCGTCAGTCGCGATCCTCGACGCTGTACGGGTCGTCTTCGCCACGCACGTCGCGATAGCGGCGGTCGAACAGATCGAGCACCGCGGTGACGTCCGAGGGGCCGTGGATGTCGTGGCTGACGCCGTACGGGTCCGCCTCCGCGTCACCGTGTTCGATCTCTTCGTCGCGCTCGATGTCGCGCTCGGGCAGCTCAGCGACGCCCTGCTCCGGGCGCAGCAGGCCGAGCTCGACCTGCTCGTAGAGCACCACCGCCGCGCCATCGGCCCTGCGCTCCACGCGCACGCCCGGCCACGTCACGAGCTCGTTTGCGATCTCGTCCACTAGTGCTTCGCTCTTGGGCACGGGTAGGATCTTGTCATGAGCGACGAGAGCATCGCGACGCGGATCGAGCGGCTGGTCGCCGAGGAGCACGAGCTGCGCAACCGCGAGCAGCAGGACAGCACCGACGAAGAGCGCCTGGACACAGACCGCCGGCGACTGGATGACGTGCAGGTCGAGCTCGACCGCTGCTGGGACCTGCTACGGCAGCGCCGGGCGCTGCGCGATGCGGGGGCCGATCCCGACGACGCCCAGGCGCGCGGCCCCGAGACCGTCGAGCGCTACCTGCAATAGCTCGCGCCAACGGCGGGCAAGGGGCGCACGACCGCACGCCGCTCGCCAACGCCGGGTCAGGCTTCAGTCGCTCTGCGCCAGCGCCCGCGCCAGGTCGGCCGCCTGGTAGGACCCGTCGTACGGGCGGCCCGCGATGAAGAACGACGGCGTTCCCATCACGCCCGCTGCCTCGCCGCTGTCGACGTCGCGGCGGATGCGAGCCAGGACCGCTTCCGACGCGCGGTCGCGCGCGAAGCGCTCGGCGTCAAGCCCGAGCTCGGCGGCGTAGCGCGCGAGGTCATCCTCGCCGAGGGCGTGCTGGCGGTGAAAGAGCAGGTCGTGCATGTCCCAGAAGCGTCCCTGCAGCTCGGCGGCCTCGGCGGCTGTGGCGGCCGTCAGCGCGTGCGGGTGGATTTCGGTGAGCGGGAAGTTGCGAAACACCAGCCGCACGCCCCGGTCGTCTGATTGCAGGCGCTCGATCTCACGGATCGCTTTACGCGTGTACGGGCACTCGTAGTCGCCGTACACGAGCAGCGTGGGGCCGTGCGCGGGACCGCGCACGTGGTCGACGGCGTCATCGATCGGCTCCAGCGGCATTGCGGTCGTCGCGCTCGGGCGCGCGCGAATCATCGCCGATGACGGCCTAGGATCGTCGTCACTGTGACGCTGGTCAGCGAGACCCTCGCGCGGCGGATGCGCCTGCCGCGCGCGATGACCTCCGACGTGCTCGCCGAACGCGACCTCGCGGCGGCGATGGACGACGGCGCGGTGCTGCTTGCCGACCGCTACGTGGCGCGCGCGACGGCGCACGAGCGGCAGCCGACGGTTCTGGTGCGATCGCCCTACGGGCGCCGCCAAGCCGTGGGGCTGATCTGGGGTCGCCTGCTCGCAGAGCGCGGACTGCAGGTGGTGATCCAGAGCGCGCGCGGCACGTTCGGCTCGCAAGGCGAGTTTGACCCGTTCGACGAGCGCGCCGACGGGCTGGCGACGCTGCGCTGGGTCAAACAGCAGCCGTGGCACCGCGGGCGCATCGGCATGATCGGCCCGAGCTATCTCGGCCTGACGCAGTGGGCGGTGGCGCGTGAGGGCGGCGACGACCTGGCCGCGCTGGCGATCCAGGTGAGCGCTTCGCAGTTCCACGGCCAGATCTACGCGGGCGAAAGCCTGTCGCTCGAGTCGGCCGCTTCGTGGCTCGTGATGGTCGCCGCGCAGGAGCGCCGCTCTGCGCCGCTGGCGATGCTGCGCGCGCTGCGGCGCCTCCCTGCGCTGCTCGCGGAGGTGCCGCTCAGCGAACTGGACGCGCGCGCGACCGGCTCGCCGGTGGGCTGGTTTCGCGAAGGCCTGTCCAACCGCGACCGCGCGGGCGCCTACTGGGTGGCGCGCGACTACGCGGCGGGCGTGGGTGACGTGCGCGCGGCGGTGCAGCTGATGGGCGGCTGGTACGACATCTTCTTGCCGTGGATGCTCGAGGACTATGCGGCGCTGCGCGCGGCGGGTCACGAGTGCCAGCTGGTGATCGGGCCGTGGACGCACACCTCGCCGGATCTGCTCTCCAGATCGCTGCAGCAGGGCGGCGCGTGGCTGCGCGCGCACCTGCTCGGCGACGAGCGCCTGCTCAACAAGTCGCCGGTGCGCGTGTTCGTCACCGGGCAGCGAAGCGGCGGCGGCTGGCGCGAGCTCGACACGTGGCCGCCGCCACACGCGCAAACGCGGCTGTGGCCCGCGGCGGGTGGGCTCCTGCAAGAGCGTCCGCCCGCCGAGGATGACACCGCGGATCGCTACCGCTATGACCCCGCGCACCCCACCCCGTCGGTTGGAGGGCCGGTGCTGCTGACGCGCCGACCCGTGCTGGACAACCGCGAGCTCGAGTCGCGCGCGGATGTCCTCACCTACACCACCGCGCCGCTGTCGGCGCCGTGGGAGGCGATCGGCCCGGCACGGGTGGAGCTACACGTGCGCGCGAGCTCGATGTACTTCGACGTGTTCGCGCGCGTGTGCGACGTGGACCCGCAGGGTGCCTCTTACAACGTGTGCGATGGGCTCGTACGCGTGAGCCCACGTCGCTTTCAGCCTGCGGCTGACGGGTCGGTGCTGGTGGCTTTTGACCTCTGGCCGCTCGCGCATCGCTTCGCCGCGCGCCACCACGTACGCCTGCAAGTCTCCTCGGGAGCGCACCCGCGCTACGCGCGCAACCCGGGCACCGGCGAGGATCTGCTCAGCGCCACGCAGCTGCGCGCGGTCGAGATCGAGCTGCTGCGCGACGCCGATCACCCGAGCGCGCTGCTGCTGCCGTCTTAGCGCGGCGCCGAAAGAGTCGCCGACGAATACGATCGGGCGCACGATGTCGCTGAGGGTTGTCGGCGTGGGGCTCGGCCGTACGGGGACGAACTCACTGAAGGTCGCGCTCGAACAGCTCCTCGGCGGCCCCTGCTACCACATGTTCGAGCTGATCGCGCACCCCCAGCAGGTGCCGCAGTGGGAGCAGGCGGTGCGCGGTGAGGCGGTCGACTGGCACGCGCTGTTCGACGGATATGCCGCGACGGTTGACTGGCCCGGCTGTGCGTTCTGGCGCGAGCTCGTGGCGGCCAATCCAGACGCCGCCGTGCTGCTGTCCACGCGCGACTCCGCACAGACGTGGTGGGCGAGCATGGAGCACACGATCGTGCCGGCGCTGCAGGGGCCGATGCTCAGCGACCAGCCCGACCTCGCGCGCGGACAGGAGATGGTCCGCGAGCTCTTTCGCACGCGCTTCACGCCGCAGTTTGCCGATCGTGACGCCGCGATCGCGGTGTACGAGCGTCATTGCGCGGAAGTGCGTCGCGAGGTTGCGCCGACAAGTCTCATCGAGTGGCAGCCGCGCGATGGGTGGGAGCCCATCTGCTCGCGTCTCGGCGTGCCCGTGCCCGACACGCCTTTTCCGCACGAGAACAGCAGCGAGGACTTCGGTGACAACGTGGAGCGCTCGATCGCGGACAGCGAGCGAGCGCTTGGCTCGACGAGCGACGCGCGAGCTACACCCGACGGCGGGGGCGCTGCCCGGTCCTGATGCAGGCCCGGTCGCCGCGGCGCCCGCTTGCGTATCGTGCGGGGCACACATACCGACCCGCAGCTTCGCACCAGCACAAGGAGGCGCCCGATGCCAGAGAGGATCATCAGCGAGGATCACCACCCGACTCTTCGCCATCCAGACAGGCGCGCGATCGGGGCCGAGCTGCAAGCGGTTCTGGTCACGCTCACCGACCTTTCGCTCGCCGGAAAGCAGGCCCACTGGAACGTCGTTGGGCGCTCGTTTCGCCCGCTGCACCTGTTCCTCGACGAGATGATCGACAGCTGGCGCAACGCCGCTGACGAGGTCGCCGAGCGGGCGGTGGCGCTGGGCTACGCGCCCGACGCACGCGTGCAGACGGTGGCGGACGCGACGCCGCTCGAGCCGCTTCCCGAGGGGCAGATCCTCGACGGCGAGGTGATCGCGCTGTTCACCGCGCTGCTCACCACGGCGATCGGCGACACGCGCGAACGCATGGATCGTCTGGAGGACGTGGACACGGTGACCGCCGACCTTCTGCACGGCGTTGTGCGCGGGCTCGAGGAGAACCTCTGGATGGTGCGCGCCCAGTCGCCCGAGCGCTGAGCGGCGCAGCATCGCCGGTCCGCCCCCGCACGCGGTCGGCGCGCCGTTTCTGCGACGCGCGCGTGTGCGCTGCGCACAATCGCCGCTGAGGGGTTGCGCCGGCCGCGCGCGTTTCTAACATGGGTGTAGGCGGGTACAACAGCCGCCACAACTGAATAGCTGGTTGTCATCGGCGCCGGCGGTCACCACCGTCGCGCCGAGAGCCCGGCCGGAGATCCCGACGGGCTCAGAAAGGGCAAGGCCTATGGCGACTGAAACCACACTGCGGCCGCAGCAGGCGGCGGCGATCCCGCCGGCCAGCGACCACCTCAACGGCGACGACCGTTCAGCGCTCTTGCGCTACATGCTGTTGATGCGCGGGATCGAGGCGCGCGCGATGAGCCTCTACAGGCAGGGGCGCGTGCCGGGGTCTTTTTACGACGGCCTTGGGCAGGAGGGGGTATCCGCAGGCGCTGCGTTTGCGATGGGCCCCGGCGACGGTCTGTGCGTGCTGCACCGTGATCTGGCGGCGCACCTGGTGCGCGGCGTGACGCCGGCGCGCATCTTCGCGCAGTACATGGGGCTGGACGGCGGCGTGACCGGGGGGCGCGACGGCAACGTGCACTTCGGCGACCGCCACCTCGGCTGCGTGGGCATGGTCTCGATGTTGCCCGACATGATGCTCGTCGCCACAGGCATGGCGATGGCATTTGTGATGCGCGGCGAAGCGCGCTGCGCGCTCACCTGGGTGGGCGACGGCGCGAGCTCGCGCGGCGATTTCCACGAGGCGATGAACTGGGCTTCGCTGCAGCGTCTGCCGGTGATCTTCGTGCTGGAGAACAACCAGTACGCGTACTCCACGCCGCTGCATCTGCAGTACGCAGTCGACCCCGTGCAACGCGCGCCTGCTTACGGCTGCGCGGGCGTGCGCGTGGACGGCAACGACGTGGAAGCGGTCTTCGAGGCGACCCGCCAGGCGCGCGAGCGCGCGCTGGCCGGCGAGGGCCCGACGCTGATCGAAGCGCAGACGATGCGCATGCACGGCCACGCGGCGCATGACGACATGCGCTACGTGCCGGCGGAGCTGCTCGAGCAGTGGGGCGCGCGCGATCCGATCGAGCGCCACAAGCAGCGCCTGCTCGCGCTCGGCATCGACGTGGCCGCGGTGCGCGAGCAGGTCGGACGCGAGGTGGAGGAGGGCGCGGCGCAGGCGCTCGCGATGGACCTGCCGGATCCCGGCACGGTGCGCGAGGGCGTGTTCTGCGAGGGCGAGCCCGAGCCCATCGGCCGAGGCCTCGCGCCGTGGAGCGGCTTCGCGGGAGCAGCCGATGCCTGAGATGACCTACCTGCAGGCGATCTCCGACGCGCTGCGCGAGGAGATGCGCGCCGACGAGCGCGTGTTCTTGATGGGCGAGGACATCGGCGCGTTCGGCGGCGCCTTCAAGGTCACGGACGGATTCGCGGCCGAGTTTGGCTCAGAGCGCGTGATGGACACGCCGCTCGCGGAGTCGGCGATCATCGGCACCGCGGTGGGCGCCGCGGTGGTGGGCCTACGCCCGGTGTGCGAGATGCAGTTCGCTGATTTCATCGCGTGCGGCTTTGATCAGCTCGTGAACGTGGCGGCAAAGATGCATTACCGCCAGGGGCTCGCGGTGCCGCTCACGGTGCGGCTGCCGTCCGGGGGCGGGTTCTCGGGCGGACCGTTTCACTCGCAGAACCCCGAGGCGTGGTTCATGCAGGCGCCGGGCATCAAGGTGCTCGCGCCGGCCACGCCCGAGGACGCGAAGGGCCTGCTGATCAGCGCGATCCGCGATCCCAACCCGGTGTGCTTCTGCGAGCACAAGCACCTCTACCGCCGCGTGAAGGGCGACGTTCCGGCCGGCCGCGCAGCGACGCCGATGACTGCGCGCGTCGCGCGATCCGGCTCAGACCTTGTGGTGATCGCCTACGGGGCGATGGTGTGGGCCGCGCTGGAGGCCACCGAGGACCTCGACGGCGCGAGCATCGAGGTGCTCGACCTGCGCTCGCTGGTGCCGCTGGACGAAGACGCGATCCTCGACTCGGTGGTGCGCTGCTCCAAGGTGGTTGTCGTAGATGAGGCAAACGCCACCTGCGCTGTGGGCGCGCAGGTGGCCTCGGTCATCGCGCAGCACGGCTTTGAGCACCTAGACGGGCCGGTCGTGCGCGTCGCCACGCCCGATGTTCCAATCCCGTTCTCGCCGCCGCTGGAGCGCGCTGTGCTGCCACAACCCGACGACATTGCAAAGGCCTGCCGTGAGCTACTCGCCTACTGAGCGCCAATCGCGCCAGGAGGCCCCGGCGCACACCGTCGAGGTGACGATGCCCCAGCTCGGCGTGTCGATGGCCGAGGGCACGGTCGCGGTGTGGCACAAGCGCGCCGGCGACTGGGTCGAGGCCGAGGAGACCGTGTGCGAGATAACCACCGACAAGATCGACTCGGAGATCCCCGCGCCCGCGTCCGGGCGCGTGGCGGAGATCCTCGTGGAGGCCGACGAGACCGTCCCGGTGGGAACCGTGCTCGCGCGCATCCACACGGGCGTGCGCGCGGGTGAGGCACACCCCGACGAGCAGCTCGCCGCGCCGGACGCCCGCGAGCCCGCCGTCGCCGCAGCGCCCGACGGATCTGCGCCGGCGGACCGGCCCTCCGACGCCGCAGCGCCCGACGCATCTGCGCCCGCGGACCGGCCCTCCGACCTCGGGCGGCGTGACGTCCCCGCGCCGGAGCACGCGGAAGACCGTGCCTCGCACTACCACTCGCCTGTGGTGCAGCGCATCGCAGAGCGCGAGGGCGTCGACCTCGCGCGGGTGCAGGGTTCTGGACGGGGCGGACGCGTGCGCAAGCAGGACGTGCTGGCGTTCATCGCGCGACGCGACGCCGAGCGGTCCGACGGCGCGGCTGACTACGCACGCTCTGGCGAACCGCCGCTCCACACCGAAAGCCCGTACCGCGAACCGCAGAGCGCAGGCGCCGCCGCGACCGCCAAGCCCCAGGCGCCACCCGGACGGGTCGCGCCGGCGCCGCCCGGCGAGGGCGAACGGCTGTCGCGCATGCGCCGCTCGATCGCCCAGCACATGGTGCGCTCGCTGCGCACGGCGGCACACTGCACCTCGATCGCCGAGGCCGACTTCTCCGCTGTGCAGGTGGCGCGCGAGGCGCTGGGGCTGACCTACCTGCCGTTCGTGGCGCGCGCGACCATCGATGCGCTGCGTGCGCACCCGCAGCTGAACGCCACGCTCGAGGGCGAGACGCTCACGCGCCACCGCGAGATCAACCTCGGCATAGCGGTTTCGCTCGGCGACGACGGGCTGGTGGTGCCGGTGATCCACGACGCGCAGGACCTCTCGCACGAGGGCCTCGCGCGGCGCATCACAGAGCTCGCGCGGCAGGCGCGAGCGGGAGAGCTGAGCCCCGACGACGTGCACGGCGGCACGTTCACGATCACCAACCCCGGCGCGTTCGGCACCGTGGCGTCCACGCCGATCATCAACCAGCCGCAGGTCGCGATCCTCGACCTCGAGGCGGTGGTGAAGCGCCCGGTGGTGTTCAGCGACGACGCGGGGCAGGACGCGATCGCGATTCGCCCGATGACGTACCTGTGCCTCTCCTGGGATCACCGCGCGCTCGACGGTGCGATGGCGGCGCAGTTCCTCTCGACGCTGCGCGCGCGCATCGAGGGCTGGGGCAGGACATGAGCGTGTCGGGCACCAGCGCGAACGGATCGAGCACCCGCTCCGGCGCCGGTGCGGGCCCCGACCACGAGCTGTTGCTCGTTCGCCGCGGACCGCGTAGCGGCGCGCACGTGATCACGGCGGTGCACTCCACGGTGCTCGGTCCCGCTCTCGGCGGATGCCGGCTATGGCGCTACGAGAACCTCGACGCGGCGATCGCCGACGCGCTGCGCCTCGCCGGAGCGATGACGCTGAAGGCCTCCGCCGCGGGCCTGGCGCTCGGAGGAGGCAAGTCGGTGATCTTCGCGCCGCCCGCGCTTGCGCTCGACGGTCAAGCGCGCGATGGGCTGCTCGCGGACTTCGCCGAATCGCTTGAGCTGCTCGACGGCATGTACATCACCGCAGAGGACGTGGGGACCACCCCGCACGACATGGCGGCGCTCTCGCGTTACAGCAGCCACGTGACGGGTGCGCCCACGCGCGACGGCGGCAGCGGCGATCCCGGCGAGTACACGGCCGCCGGCGTGTACGCCGCGTTGCGCGCGTGCGCTCGCCACCGCTTCAGCTCGCCGGACATGGACGGGCGCAGCGTCGCCGTTGTGGGCGTCGGGCGCGTGGGCGAGCCGCTCGCGCGGCGCCTCGCGGCGGCGGGCGCGAGCCTCGTGCTGGCGGACCTGGACGAGTCAAAGCACGCGCTCGCGCGCGAGCTGGGCGCGCGCTGGTTGTCGCCGCAGGAGGCGCTTCGTGCCGGCGTGGACGTGGTCTGCCCATGCGCGCTCGGCGGCTCTATTGACGAGCAGCTGTGCGGCGAGCTGCGGGCGAAGGTGATCTGCGGCTCTGCCAACAACCAGCTCGCCGACGACCGCCTGGCCGACGCGCTGGCCGACCGCGGCGTGCTCTACGCGCCCGACTTCATCGTCAACGCCGGCGGCCTGATCAGCGTGGCCGCGGAGGTGGAAGGCCGCGACCGCGCCGGTGTAATCACGGCCATCGCCGAGATCGAGGACGTGCTCGCCGGCGTCATCGCTCGCTCGCAGCGGTCCGGCGTCACGCCGCTTGGCGCAGCGCTGGCGCTCGCTCGCGAGCGCATCGAGCGAGCGCGCGCCTTGACCGGCGCGGATGGTGGCGAGAGGATGCCGGGATGGAGTACCGCACCATCGCGTGCGAGCGCCGCGGCCCGGTCGCGCTGATCACGCTGAATCGCCCCGAGCGCCTCAACGCGTGGACGCCGCAGATGGCCTCCGAGCAGGCTGACGCGATTCGCGCCGCCAACCAGGACGACGCGGTGGGGGCGATCGTGATGACCGGCGCCGGGCGCGGCTTCTGTGGGGGCGCCGACATGCGCGACACATTCAAAACGCGCCTGGACGGCGGCGACCCGGCGGGCAACGGCGAGCGCTCGGGCGGCATGCCGCCCGACGTCGACTGGGTTTCGCTCGCGCGCGGCTCAAAGCCGCTGATCGCGGCTGTCAACGGCGCCGCGGTGGGCGTGGGCATGACGATGATCCTCCCCTTCGACGTGATCGTGGCCAGCGAGCGGGCGAAGTTCGGGATGCTGTTCATCAAGGTCGGTCTCGTTCCCGAGCTTGCGAGCACGCGCCTGCTGAGCCAGCGCGTCGGCTTTGGCCGCGCCAGCGAGATGTGCCTCAGCGGGGCGCTCTACAGCGGTGAGGAGGCTTACCGCATGGGACTTGTCGACCGCCTCGTGGCGGCCGAGCAGCTGCTCGACACCGCGCTCGCGCTCGCGCAAGAGATCGCGGGCAATCCCGCGCCGCAGCTGCGCATGATCAAGAGGCTGCTCAGCGACAACGCGCTCGAGCCAGACCTGGCGCTTGTGCAGGCGCGGGAGAACGAGCTCATGCGCGAGTGCTGGAAGAGCCCCGAGCACCAGCGCGCGGTCGAGCGCTTCCTCGCCGGGGCAAGCTGAGCAACACCGCTCCGCCCCCGAGCCGCATACGAGCGCGGGTGAGCAGGGAAGGTTCAGCCGCCCGCGGAGTCTCGCGGGTGAGGGTCACGCGACCCGTCGATCCGCGCCCCCGCACGCGCGGCAACACCGGATCCAGGAGGAGGCTTCATGAGGCAAGCTCGGACCGTCATCGCCGGATCGCTCGCTGCCGTTGCGAGCGTCGGCGCATTTGCTGCCGCCAGTCCCGCGGCGGGCGCCGCGACCGTGGAACTGCGCCAGACCAACCACGGCCTGATCCTGAGCAACTCCGCGGGGTTCACGCTGTACGAGTTCACAAGCGACCGCAAGAACACCGACAACTGCGTGACGATCAGCGGCTGTCCCGAATCGTGGCCGCCGCTAGTGGTCACCGAAGCGCCCACCGGTGGGCCGGGCATCAAGCCGCACAAACTCTCGACGATCATGCTGCCCAACGGCAGCCGCCAGGTGACCTACAACAAGCACCCGCTCTACACCTACCGCGGCGACACCCACCCCGAAGAAACGTCCTACATCGGCGCGTTCGCGTTCGGCGGCAACTGGTACGGCGTCACAGCGAAGGGCAGGCCGGTCCTCTAGCGACCGCCACGCCCGCAGCGGCCGCGAGCCACCGCGCGGCCATCGGGGAAGCCAGGGCCGGCGCAGGCGCCGCGCCGGCCTTGCGCTCGGCGTGGCCGCCGCGCTCTCAGCGCGAGCGCGGCGCCGGCCACGCTATGCCTTGCGCTCGGCGTGTCCGCCGAACTCCGAACGCATCGCGGATAGCACCTTGTCGGCGAAGTCGCCCAGTCCGCGCGACTCGAAGCGCTCGTACAGCGCCGCGGTGATCGCGGCGGCCGGCACGCCGGTGTCGATCGCCGCCTGCACGGTCCAGCGTCCCTCGCCCGAGTCCGAAACGCGGCCCTCGAAGTCGTCCAGCAGCGGCGAGCGCGCGAACGCGTCGGCGGTGAGGTCCATGAGCCATGAGCCCACCACCGAGCCGCGCCGCCACAGCTCCGTGACTTCCGCCACGTCTATCTCGTAGCGGTAGGCCTCCGGTTCGCGCAATGGCGCGGTCTCGGCGTCGGCCTTGCCGGGCTCCTGCAGGCCGGCGTCGGCGTGGCGCAGGATGCTCAGCCCCTCGGCGATCGCGGCCATCATGCCGTACTCGACGCCGTTGTGAACCATCTTCACGAAGTGCCCCGCGCCGCTGGGGCCGCAGTGCAGGTAGCCCTGCGGCGCGGTGCCCCGCTTGTCGGGCTCGCGAGACGGGGTCGCCTCGGCCGCCGCTTCGCCGGGGGCGAGCGTGGCAAAGATCGGATCCAGGTGCGAGACCGCCTCGTCCTCGCCGCCGATCATCAGGCAGAAGCCGCGCTCCAGGCCGAACACGCCGCCGCTCGTGCCGCAGTCGATGAAGTGCATGCCTTTGGTTGCAAGTTGCGCCGCGCGCGTGATGTCGTCGCGGTAGTAGGAGTTGCCACCGTCGATCACGATGTCGCCCTCGTCGAAGTGCTCGACCAGCTGATCGAGCGTGCCCTGCACGCCGGCGGCCGGAAGCATGATCCACGCCGCGCGCGGGCGCTGCAGCTTTGCCGCGAAGTCGGCGAGGGAGTCCGATCCGGTGGCGCCCTCGTCCTGCAGTTGTTTGACCTTTGCGGGGCCCCTGTCGTAGCCCACGCAGCTGTGTCCGTCGCGCATCAGCCGGCGCACGATGTTGGCGCCCATGCGACCCAGGCCGATCATGCCCAGCTGCATCGGTTTGTCGGTAGCCAATGATCAGCCCTCCTTCGATCCGCCCTCCGCCCGTGCGCCCTTGAGCGCGCGGTAGCGACGGATCAACGCGTTGGTCGAGGAATCGTGTGCCAGCTGCGGCTCGGCGCCGCTTGTGAGCTCCGGGATGATGCGCGTGGCGAGCACCTTGCCGAGCTCCACCCCCCACTGGTCGAAGGAGTCGACGCTCCACACGGTGCCCTGTACGAACACGCTGTGCTCGTACAGCGCCACCAGCGAGCCGAGCAGGCGCGGCGTGAGCAGCTCGGCGAGCAGCACGTTGCTGGGCCGGTTGCCGGGCATCACGCGGTGGGGGATGACGTGCTCTGGGGTGCCATCGGCGCGCACCTCGGCCTCTGTCTTGCCAAACGCGAGAGCCTGCGCCTGCGCGAACACGTTCGAGCTGAGGATGTCGTGGTGTTCGCCCAGCGGGTTCAGGCTCTTGCCGAACCCGATCAGGTCGACCGGGATCAGCTTCGTGCCCTGGTGGATCAGCTGGTAGAAGCTGTGCTGGCCGTTGGTGCCGGGCTCTCCCCACCACACAGCGCCGGTCTGGTAGTCCAGCGCTTGACCCCACAGCGTCACGCGCTTGCCGTTTGACTCCATCGTGAGCTGCTGCAGGTAGGCCGGAAAGCGCTTGAGGTACTGCTCGTAGGGCATGACGCCCACCGTCTGCGCGCCGAAAAAGGTGCCGTACCAGACGCCGAGCAGGCCCATCAGCACCGGCAGGTTCTGCTCGAGCGGTGCGCGGCGGAAGTGCTCGTCCATCTCGTGAAAGCCCCCGAGCAGCTCGGCGAAGTGCTCGGGGCCGATCGCGACCATCGTTGAGAGGCCGATCGCGGAGTCCATCGAATAGCGCCCGCCCACCCAATCCCAGAACGCGAACATGTTCGCCGTGTCGATTCCGAACTGCTGCACGCGCTCGGCGTTGGTGGACACCGCCACGAAGTGCTTGGCGACCGCCGCCTCGTCGCCGAGCTGGTCGACCACCCAGCGCCTCGCCGAGGTGGCGTTGGTGAGCGTCTCGAGCGTTCCGAAGGTCTTCGAGGAGACGATGAACAGCGTCTCCTCGGCTGAGAGGTCGCGCGTGGCCTCGACGAGGTCGGTCGCGTCGACGTTTGACACGAAGCGCATCTGCAGGTCGCGCTGGGAGTAATGGCGCAGCGCCTCATAGGCCATCACCGGCCCGAGGTCCGAGCCCCCGATGCCCACGTTGATCACGTTGCGGATCGGCTTCCCCGTGTGTCCGCGCCACTCGCCGCTGCGCACGCGCTGTGCGAACGAGCGCATCTGGTCGAGCACGTCGTGCACCTCGCGCACGACGTCGGTGCCGTCGACCACCAGTGAGCTGTCGCGCGGCATGCGCAGCGCCACGTGCAACACCGCCCGGTCCTCCGAGACGTTGATGTGCTCGCCCGCGAACATCGATTCGCGGCGCTGTTCGAGCTCTGACTCGCGCGCGAGCGCGAGCAGCAGCGCGACCGTCTCGTCGGTGATGCGGTTCTTTGAGTAGTCGAGGTGGATCCCGGCGGCCTGCGCGGTGAAGCGCTGTGCGCGCTCGGGGTCCTGCGCGAACAGGTCGCGCAGATGCAGCGGCTCCACCTCGCGGTGGTGGGCGAGCAGCTTTGAAAACGCGGGACGCTCGCGCAGCGCAGCAGGGGGCATGTCGCGTCTTTTACCGCAGCTTGGCGGTACGGCGCTGTCCGCCGTCCTGCCAGCTGACCTCAGAGCCCGCGATTCGCAGCGAGCCCGGGGCAATCGCGGGCCCCTGGTCGAGCAGTTGCGCCGGCGCGGAAGCCTGCGCCGCGCGCACCTCAAAGCTCTCCGCGCCGTGCCGGCCTGTACTGGCGATCCATGCCACCGATCCACGCGGCGTGACCACGAGGCCGCTCACTGTGCCGAGCCGGATGAAGCCGGCGTCGACAGTGCAGGCGACCTGTGGGAGCGCGCGCAGGTTGCGCCGGTGCGCCACGTCGAGCACCGTGATGCTGGTGCAGCCCGAGTCGACGCCAAAGCTGTAGTCGGAGTAGCCGAGCACGCTTTCGGCCAATGCGAAGTTGCTCAGCGAGTCAGGCCCGCTCGCCTGCCCGCGCAGGCGCACGGTGGCGCCGCTGCGCAGCAGGCAGGCGTAGGTGCGCTGGGCAAACGCGCTCGAGCTCCCCAGGGAGTACACGCGGACGCTGCGGCTGCGCGCGAGCGAACGCGCGCCGTGCGGCGCGCACCTCGAAGCGCCGCTTACGGCGCTCGCGCCGCAGGCGAGCGCGAGCGTGAGCGCCGGAGCGAGCAGGGCGCCCGCCACGGCCCCGGATCGCAGCGCTCTTGGCATCTGCCCTCAGCTTAGGCGCCATGACGCGGGGCCGCGCCGCGATGCGCAGCCTCGGCGGCGGCGCCGAACGCGCGGCGGTAGCGCTGCAGCGTCTGCAGGTGCGGGTGCGTAGAGCGCGCCGGCGCGCTACAGGTTGAACGCCGACAGCATGCTCGGCGCCGATGCGGCTTCTCCGAGCGCCGCGACCCCGAGCAGCTGCTCGGTGCTGCGCAGCAGCGAGTAGTGGCTGAACAGCGCGCCCGAGTTGGTGCCGGCAGCCGTGCTGGGAGCGACCACGATCGTCGCCACGTGGCAGCCGACGTCGGTGGTGTTGGCGGCGCATTGGTTCGAGCTGCCGCCCTCGCCCTCGTCCCAGGTGACGAACACCGCCACGTTGCCCGCGCCGTAGGGGGCCGACTGCAGGATCGCGGGCAGGTTCGCGGACAGCCACGAGTCACCCTGCGCGATCGAGCCGTCGTGCATGTCGTCGATCAGGTTGGGCGTGATGAACGAGAACGCGGGCAGCGTGCCGTGCGAGAGGTCGCTCGCGAGCTGCGTGTAGGGCACGTCGTTGGCCGCACATCCGGCAAGCGTCGTAAAGTACGGAGGCGGGTCGTGGCGCACCGCGTACTCGCGCTTGTTGCGCCGGTCGCAGTTCTTGGGCATCGACTCCTCGTATGCGCGCCAGCTCGCAACCTGGCCGAAGATGCTCGGCGCCGTCGTGGTGCACCTGCGCCTCGGGTTGCAGTCGGAGTCAAAGCGCGAAAGCGACGCGAGCGCCAGCCCCGAGGTGGCCGCAACGTAGTTGGGCAGGCTGGGGTGGCTGACGTTGTGGTAGTTGCCGGCGAGCCCGCACGCGCTGGCCAGAGAGTTGATGTAGGGCGCTTCGCCCGAGCCGATGATTTCTTCCTCGCTGTGGTTCTCCATCCAGATCCACACCACGTGCGTGTAGTTCACCGAGTTCAGAGGCATGGTGCCGCAGGGGGCCGGCGAGAGCGCGCGCGCGGGACGAGGCCGCGGCTCGTGCGTGCGCGCCGCCGGCGCAAAATTGGCGACGATCAGAGCGGCGGCCAGGACCGCGAGCAACGCCGCCGCGACGCGCCGCACCGTTACGGCCCCACGGATCACGGAGCAAGGATAGTCGCGCTCGGCGCGCGCAGGACTCGCTTAGGAGCTCGACGTGCGCTTTGCGTCGTACATCGCAGCGTCGGCGCGGGCGACCGCGTCGCGGGGGTCGTCCGCGTCGATATGGGCCACGCCGAAGGACACGCTGACGCCCTGGCAGGCTGGGTCCGCGCGCACCGCGTCGGCGACGCGCAGCGCAGCCACCGCAGCGCCTTCCTCGCCGGCCTCGACGAGGATCATCGCGAACTCGTCGCCGCCGATGCGGTAGGCGGCGTCCTCGCCGCGCACCTCGCCGAGATGCGCGGCGACCGCGCGCAAGACGCCGTCGCCGGCGGCGTGGCCGAGCGTGTCGTTGACCCGCTTGAAGCCGTCGAGGTCCATGAGGCAGACCGCGACGCCGCCGCCGTGGCGGCGAACCCGCGCTCCCTCGGCGGCCAGCCGGGCGTCGAATGAGCGGCGGTTGGCCAGCCCCGTGAGCAGGTCGTGCCGGATTGCGTACAGCTCGTGCTGGTACTCGCTCGCGTGCGCCACGTGTGCGGCGATGACACCCGAAAGCAGCGACAGAGTATGGATGTCGGCTTGGTCAAACGCGCGCGTGCCGGGGTCATAGACCTCGAGCACGCCCACAACCTTGCCGGCGTGGCGCAGCGGCGCACACGCGAGCGACATCGCGCCCACGCGCTCGCATGCCTCGAGCTCCACGCGCGGATCGCGCGCGGCGTCCTCGCAGTAGAGCACCTCGTCGTGTGCCACACACAGACCCGACAGGCTGGCGGCGGCTTTCAGCCGCACCCAGACGTAGGGCTCGGCGGTGCCGCTGGCGACGTGGTAGACCACCTCGTCCCCGTCGGCCAGCTCGATCACTCCCGCGGCGGCGCCGACCAGCTCCTGTGCGCGACGCACGACGAGCGCCATGACTGCCTCGAGGTCCAGCGACGACGCGGCGATCTCGTTCTGGGTGTCGATGATTGCGCGCAGCCGATCCGCCGCGAGCACGTCCATGCAGACATCATCGGAGCGGTCGGGCGAGCGCTTGAGCACGCGCCCGTGCGCACGCCTGCTGCGACGATACGCCCACCCCGACCCGCGCCGCGGCCGGCACACCGGCGGCGGCTCGCTCCCGCGCCAGCATGGACCTCGGTGTCATAGCCCTCATCCTCAGCGCCGCGCTGCTTGGCCCCGCGCTGTCGCTCGCCACGCGCGGAGCGGTCCCCGCGATCGTCGGGACCCTGGTCGCCGGGGTGGCGCTCGGCAAAACCGGCTTTCGGGCGTTCGACCCGGAAAAGAGCGACCTCTCGCTGCTCTACACGCTCGGCTTTGCCACGCTGATGTTCACCGTTGGCATGCACGTGCCGCTGCGCGACAAGCGCCTGCGCGGCGCGCTGCCCCGCGGGCTGATGGCGGTGGCCGCCGCGGTACCGCTGGCGCTCGCCGCCGGGCTGGCCGCGCACGCCGCGACCGGCGGTCCCGCGCTCGTGTACGCGGTTGTGATCGGATCGTCTTCCGCCGCGGTCGCGCTGCCGATCATCGACGAAACCGGTCTCAGCGGTTCGGCAGTGTTCGCGGCTCTGGCCTGGATCACCGCGGGCGACATCCTCGCCACGCTCGCGATACCGCTCGTGATCACGCCGTCCCGGGCGGGGCACGCCGCGATCGGCACCGTGATCGTGGCGGTGCTCGTGCTCGGGGTACGGCTGGCGGTGCGACGCCTGCGGGGGCGACACAGCGTCGACCGAATCCGCAAAGAAGGCAAGAAGCGCGGCTGGGCCATCGATCTGCGCTTCGCGCTTGTCGTGCTTGTGACGCTTGGGTTTATCGCGCAGAAGGTCGGGTCGACCCTGCTCGTCGCGAGCTTTGGCACCGGTCTCGTGGTCGGGTGGGCCGGCGGTCCCAAACGCCTCTCCCAGGAGGTGCTCGGGCTCGCGCAGGGCTTTCTCGTGCCGCTGTTCTTCGTGATGCTGGGGGCAAAGCTCGAACTGCGCGCGCTCGGCAGCGGCGGCGAAGCCGTGGGGCTCGCGCTTTTGCTGGTCGCGTTTGCCGTCGGCGTGCACTTGATCGCCTGCGCGGCGATTCGCGCGCCGCTGGCGATCGGGTTGCTGGCGGACGCCCAGATCGGCGTACCCGCCGCGGTGATCGCGCTGGGCCTGCCCGCCCACGCGATCGACCAGGGCCAGGCGGCTGCGATCTTCTGCGCTGCGCTCGCGTCGATCGCGGCCGCGAGCATCGGAGCGGCCGTGCTTCGCCGCGGACAGCAGCAAGCCAAAGCGCGACCGCATGCCGCCGCCCAGACGGCCGCCGGCACCGGCGGCCGCGCCCGCGTTTGAGCCTGCCGCGCCGGGCCTGTGCTGGGCGGCCGTGAACGGACCGCAGATCAAGTGGCTTGCGATGCCCAAGCCACACGACTACGAAGCGGCGCAACAGGACCTCGAGCTGGTGCTCTCTGAGAAAGAGGTCAAACACGCCATGCACGAGCTGCGCGCGGGAAACCTGCCCGCGCGATAGGGCGCGCGTCAAAACGGGCAGGTGCGCGTGGGGCCGTACGCTTGCGGCCCGGTTCCTCAGTCAGCAGAAAGTGATTGGAGGTCGTACATGAGTGCACCGCTGCACAGCTACGAACGTCTCGAGCACGTCGCGCGCTTCTCGCCGCGCGAGATCAAAATGGCCGTCGGTCAGGTGGAGGGCTTCAACGCGAAACTGGCGCTGGTCATCACGCGTACGGTGGGCACGATGGCGTGCGCCTACGTTTTTGCGGCGCTCGCGTTGATCAGCCTGCCCGATGCGATCAAAGCCGGCCGCCCCGCGATCATCTCCTGGATCGCGCAGACCTTTTTGCAGCTTGTGCTGCTGTCGATCATCATGGTCGGCCAGACGGTGCAGTCGTCGGCCTCGGACGCGCGCGCGACCAAGGAGTTCACCGACACCGAGACCATTATGGACCGCCTCGACACGCACACCGCCGGGGGCCTGCGCGAAGTGCTGGAAGCGATCGAACGCATCGGCTCCAGTTCGGTTAAAGCGCCCGAGCAGAAGACGGGTCCGGCCTGACAGGCCGGCGCACTACTCCAATGGCGTGGTGTAGGCGCCGCTGAGACCGCCGTCCACCAGAAACGCGCTGGCGGTGATGTAGCTCGACTCGTCGCTCGCGAGAAACAGCGCGGCGTTTGCGATCTCCTGCGCTTCGGCAAAGCGCCCCATCGGCACGTGCACGAGCCGTCGCGCGGCCTGCTCGGGATCCTTGGCGTAGAGCTCGCGCAGCAGCGGCGTGTCGACCGGTCCTGGGCACAGCGCGTTGACGCGCACGCCGCGGCGCGCAAACTCCACGCCGAGCTCGCGCGACAGCGCCAGCACGCCGCCCTTGGAGGCGGTGTAGGACACCTGCGACGTCGCGGCGCCCATCAGCGCCACGAACGAGGCGGTGTTGATGACCGAGCCGCGCAGCGGACCCTCGTTGTGCAGCAGCTCGGGGATCCCGTGCTTGCAGCACAGAAACACGCTGCGCAGGTTCACCTTGAGCACGCGCTCCCACACATCCGGGTCGGTGTCGAGCACCGAGCGGTCGTCGGTGGGCGAGATGCCGGCGTTGTTGAACAGCACGTCCACGCGGCCGCACTCGCGCCGCACGCGCGGGTACAGCTCGGCCACCTGCGCGGCGTCGCTGACATCGGCCGCGAGCGAGAGGTCGCCGCCGCATTCGGGCTGCAGATCCACTCCTACCACCGTGGCGCCCTCGCGCTTGAACGTCTCCACCGCGGCCGAGCCGATACCGCCGCCCGCGCCTGTGACCACGCACACGCGCCCTCGCAGCCTGCCCGCAAACGCGTTCACGGCCGTGTGCACCGCGCGCTCATTGCGCCGTCGCGTAGTAGATGGTCTTCAGCTCGCTGTAGGCGTCGAGCGCGTGCGGTCCCAGCTCGCGCCCGTAGCCGGACTGCTTGAAGCCGCCGAACGGCGTGGACACGCGCACCGAGGTGTTGGCGTTGATCGACAGCACCCCCGTCTGCACCGCGCGCGCAACGCGCAGCGCGCGCGCGCCGTCGCGGGTCCAGATCGAACCCGATAGCCCGTAGATCGTGTCGTTCGCCAGCGTGATCGCCTCGGCCTCGTCGGCGAACGGGATCACCGCGGCAATTGGGCCGAACACCTCCTCGCGCGCCACGCGCGCATCGGGCGCGACCGGCGCGAGCACCGCCGGCGCAAACCAGAACCCCTCGCCCTGCGGCGCGCTGCCCCGGAATGCCAGCGGGGCGCCGTCGTGCAGAAACGACTCCACCTGAACGCGCTGCTGGGCGGAGATGAGGGGGCCCATCTGCGTGGCGTCATCCAGCGGATCGCCCACCCGCAGCGATTTGACCGCGCCCTCGAGCCGCTCCAGGAAGCCGTCGAGCGCGCTCTCCTGCACGAGGATGCGAGAGCGCGCGCAGCAGTCCTGACCGGCGTTGCCGAACACCGCCGCCGGCGCCGCGGAGGCCGCCGCCTCGAGGTCGGCGTCGGCGAACACGATGTTGGCCGACTTGCCGCCCAGCTCGAGCGTGACGCGCTTGATCGTTGCCGCCGCGCCCGCCGCGATCGAGCGCCCCACCTCGGTCGAGCCGGTGAACGCGATCTTGGCGACGTCGGCGTGCTCGACCAGCCGCCGGCCGCACTCCGAGCCCGGCCCCACCACCACGTTCACCACGCCGTCGGGCACCCCCACCTCGCGCGCGAGCTCGGCAAAGCGCAGCGCTGACATCGGCGCTAGCTCGGCGGGCTTGAGCACCACGGTGTTGCCCGCGGCGAGCGCGGGCGCGAGCTTCCACGATGCGATCGTGAGCGGGAAGTTCCACGGCGTGATCAGTCCCACCACGCCGAGCGGCTCGCGCACGGTGAAAGCCTCGCCCCCGGCAACCGGGATCGTCTCGCCCATCGGGCGCTCGGGTGCGCCGGCGTAGTAGCGAAAGGTGTGCGCCACCATTTCCATCTCCGCCCGCGCGTCGGCGATCGCCTTGCCGGCGTCGCGGGCTTCCAGCTGCGCGAGCTCCTCTCTGTGCTCGGCGACGACCGAGGCGATCGCCGCCAGC
>DASZFR010000093.1:0-6705 GCA_035939635.1 Solirubrobacteraceae bacterium | reverse complement strand
CCGCCGGTGGGGTCGCGCACGAGCACAGCCAGGCTGAGCGACAGGTTTGAGATGTACGGGAACGGACGCCCGGGCGCCACCGCGAGCGGCGTCAAAGCCGGAAAGATTTTGCGCTGGAACTGCGACGAGAGCACCGAGCGCAGCTCGTCGTCGAGCTCGCGCACGGTGACGACGTTGATGCCGTTCGCCGCAAGGCCCTCCCGCAGCTGGCCCTCGAAGCAGTCCGTGAGCCGTTCGCCGAGCCCGAGCACGCGCTCGCGGATGCGGCCAATCGTCTGCGACGGCGTCAGCCCGTCTTGGCTGGGCGACTGCACGCCGGCCTCGATCTGATCGCGCAGGCCCGCCACACGCACCATGTAGAACTCGTCCAGGTTGGTCGTGTAGATCGCGCAGAACTTCACGCGCTCGAGCAGCGGCACGGAGTCGTCTTCGGCCAGCTGCAGCACGCGGTCGTTGAAGTCAAGCCACGAAAGCTCGCGGTTCACGTACAGCGAGCGGTCGGTGAGGTCGTCACCGCGGTCGGGCGCCGCGGCCGGTCTGGCCTCCTCGACGATCGTGCTCACCGGCTCGCTATCCATGTAACTCTCAAGCTACACCCTCACACGCCAGTTCCCGGCAAGCGGCCACCAGATCTTGACGGTCGGTAATGTGAAGTGCTCAAAATGTCTCGTCAGCTGTGGCTATTGCGCCATGCCGAGGCCGAGCCCCACGGGACCCGCCCGGACCCCGAGCGCCGGCTGACCGCGCGCGGGGAGCGCCAGGCGCACGCCGCGGGGGCGGCCATCGCGCGTCTTACGCAGAGCTTTGACGCGGTGCTGTTCAGCCCCAAGGCGCGCGCGCGCGAGACCGCCGAGATCGCCGCCGAGCAGTGGGATGAGCGCCAGCGCGCCTTGCTGCGCTCCTACCCAGCGCTCGCCGAAGGCTTCGGCGCGGCGCAGGCACGCGAGGCGGCGCTCGAGGTCAGCGACGACGGGCGCGTGCTGGTCGTGGGCCACGAGCCCGACTTCTCGAGCACGGTGGCCGAACTCACTGGCGGCGCGGTGGCGATAAAGAAGGGAGGACTCGCGGTGGTGCGCCTAGACGGGCTTGGCGGCGAGCTCTCGCTCCTGCTGCGCCCGCGCGATCTCGCGCTGATCGCCGGCGTCGCGCTCGCCGGCGTCGGCTCCCCAGCCGACGGGTAGCTCGTCGGGCACCTTGCCGCCGTCGCGCTCGGCGTCGAGCGATTCTGCGGCAAAGCGGTAGCCGATTCCGAAGTGGGTGTGGATGTAGCGCCAGCGCGGCGAAGCCTTCTCGAGCTTCTGGCGCAGCTTGCGCACGAACACGTCTACCGAGCGGTCGCCGCGCACCATCGTGTAGCCCCACAGCCGTGAGTAGATCTCCTCGCGCTCGAGCACGCGCCCGTCGGCCGCGGCGAGCAGCTCGATGAGCTCGAACTCGCGCCGCGTGAGGTCCAGGCTCGCGCCGCCGACGAACGCCTGAAAGCGGTCCGAGCGGACCTCAACCTCGCCCGCGACCAGGGGCGCGGCCTCGGAGCGGCTGGCCGTCCGCCGGCGCCGGCGGGCAACGCTCTGCACTCGGGCGATGACCTCCTCGGGGTGGCACGGCTTGGTGATCCAATCGTCGGCCCCGAGCCGCAGCCCGCGCACGCGCTGGGCCACCGTGGAGGGCCCGGTACACACCACGATTCCGAGCTCCGGCAGCGCGCCGCACAGGCGCTCGAGCCACTCCCAAGCCTGCGGGCCAAGCACCGCGAGATCGACGACGAGCGCGCTGAGGCGCATCGACAGCACCGCCTCTGCAGCGACCGGGCTCGCGAGGACGCGGTGCTCCCACCCGGCGCGGTCCAGGCGCTTGCTGAGAACCTGGATGAAGCCACTGTCGCGGTCGAGCACCGCCACGCGCATGGCCGCGGAGGAGCCCCCCGATACCGACGGCGCCGCCCCTTCGCGGGGGGTGGTGATCTCCGTCACGGCGCGGAGTCTAGGCGACGTCGCCGTCGCGCGGTCTGAAGGCGCGCCGATCGTCACATCTCTTTCACATCGTAAAAGTCGCAACTTGCACATGCGGGTCGGATCAGTGTCCGCCGGCGCCGGGCGGCGTCCGTGGCGCGCGGGGCGGGGAGCGCTGCTTCGAGCGCGGGCTACTCGCCGGCGGGGTGCGAGGAGTGTGAGAACTCGCGGAAGAGCCCGGTCGCCACGAAAGCCACCTGCTCGCCGATGTCCACTGCGTTGTCGCCGATTCGCTCCAGCGCGCGCGCGACCAGAATCATCAGCATCGCCCACTCGCGCGTGTCGGGGTCATCGCCGATTTCGATCGCCATATTGAAGATCTCGCGGTTGAGACGGTTGATCTCGCTGTCCTGGCGCAGCAGATCCTCGGCCAGCCCGACGTCGCGCGCGGCGAAAGCGGCTTTGCATTGAACGACCTCTGAGCGGGAACAGGCGCTCATCTTCGACAGCGCCTGCAGCATCTCGGCGCGCACCGGCGGGTCGTAGCCCGCCAGCGGAATCAACTTGGCGATGTTCACGCACTGGTCGCCCATGCGCTCCATGTGCTTGATTACGTGCAGGAGGGCCGCCACCAGTCGCAGGTCGCCGGCCACCGGCGATTGCGTGGCCAGCAGCGAGAGTATCCCCTGGTGTACCTCGAGATAGCGGCCGTCGACGCGGTCGTCGTCGTCGATGACCATCTGCGCGAGCTCCACGTCCTGGTGCAGCAATGCCTCGGTCGCGCGGTCGAGCTGCTCGATGACCAGATCGAGTCCGCCGAGGGTATGAGCTTCGAGCTCGCGGAGCTGCTGCTGGAAAAGGCCGCGGCCGGGCGGGACGTGTGCGACCGCCGTGCCGCCGCGCTCGCCGTCCGGGACTCCGCCTCCGTCGCCGACACCGGCGTTCATCCGTTAGCGCGCCCCCAAACCGGGACTGCCGGCTCGCTGCAGATCAGCCGAACTTGCCAGTGACATATTCCTCCGTGCGCGAGTCAGTCGGGGTGGTGAAGAGCTGAAGCGTCGGACCGATCTCCACCAGGCGCCCGTCGAGCACGAACGCGGTGCGATCGGCGACGCGTGCGGCCTGTTGCATGTTGTGCGTCACGATCACGATCGTCACGCGCGCCTTGAGCCTGCCAATTAGCTCCTCGATCTTCAGCGTCGCGATCGGGTCAAGCGCCGAGCACGGCTCGTCCATCAGGATCACGTCGGGATCGACCGCGAGCGAGCGCGCGATGCACAGCCGCTGCTGCTGGCCTCCGGACAGGCCGGCGCCGGGCTCGGACAGCCGGTCAGATACCTCGTCCCACAGACCCGCCGAGCGCAGCGCCTGCTCGACCTTGGCGTGCAGGGCCGCCTTGGCGTGGCGGCCGCGCGAGGGCGAGCTGAGGCGCAGCCCGGAGGCGACGTTCTCGAAGATCGACATCGTGGGGAACGGGTTGGGCTTCTGGAAGACCATGCCGATGGCACGGCGTACTGCCACGACATCGACGCCGCCGCCGTAGATATCCGTCTCGTCGAGCAGCACGCGCCCCTCGGCTCGGGCGCCCGCAACCTCCTCGTGCATGCGGTTGATGCATCGCACCATGGTGGACTTGCCGCAGCCGGAGGGGCCGATGATCGCCGTGACCTCATTGGCGTTGAAGTCGAGGTCGACGCCCTTCACGGCCTCGGTTGAGCCGTAGAACGCGCGCAAACCCTGCAGACGAACCGTCAAGCCCTTGTGAGTGGAGAGCTCGGTCTCGTTCGCGCCCGCAGGTTGCCCGTGCGTGGCTGCTGCGATGCGGGAGCCGGAGCGCACGGAAGCGGGGGCTTGCTCCAGCTTGTCGGCGAGCTCGTCTGGCTCCACATCAGCGATCCTAGAGGGGTGTCCGTCGGCTGTCATGCAAGGCGGCTGCGGCGCGCGACCAAGCGCGCGATCAGGTTGAGGGCTCCGATCATAATCACGAGCGTGAGAGCGGCGCCCCACGCACGGTTTACCACGGCGGTGGTGGGCTGCGTAACGTCGTAGTAGATCTGCAGCGGCAGTGAGTTCGTGAAGCCCCCGAGGTCGGTGTTGGTCTTCAGCGTCGCGCCTGCGGTGAACAGCAGCGGCGCGGTCTCTCCCGCCGCGCGTGCGATCGCCAGAAGGACGCCTGTGACGAGCCCGGAGAAGGCCGTGGGGAGCACGATGCGAGAAACCACCCGCCAGCGGGGCGCGCCGAGCGCCAGCGCCGATTCGCGCAGCGTGGTGGGAACGAGCTGCAGGATCACCTCCGCCGAGCGCGTGACGATCGGCAGCATCAACAGCGCGAGCGCGAGCGACCCCTTGTAGCCCGCGTACGTGGTGCCCGTGCCCACGATCAGCACGATGTAGATGAACAGGCCGAACACGATCGACGGTACGCCTGTGAGCACGTCGATGAAGAAACGCACGAGCGATGCGAGGCGGCTGTGGCGGCCGTACTCGACGAGCCACACCGCGACTCCGACACCGACCGGGATGGAGATAGCCGCGGCCAGCGCGACGATCTCGATCGTGCCGAGGATCGCGCTCTTGATCCCGCCGATACTCGAGCTTTTAAAGAAGGTGTTCCCGGTCGGGTCGGTGGTGAAGAAGCTCGAGCTCCACGCGCTGAGGCCCTTGTGCAGCAGGTAGTAGATGATCAGCGCGAGCGGCAAAAGCGCGACCAGCGTGGCCGCGAGGATGGCGGTGCGCGCGAAGCGGTCGCGGCGCCGACGCGACGCGCTCAGCCGAAAGCGCCCGGGCTGCACGGGCTGCGCCTGGGCGCTCATGGCTGGCTGGTCGCCTCCGCCACGAGCGGCCCGGAGGGACCGGGCGAGCGCGCGGCCCCGGCGGCGGCGCCGCCCCCGCCCGGACGCGACGCCCGCACGACGAACCCGCGCGCGATGCCGTTGACGACCAGCGTAAGCACGAACAGCACGAGCGCGGCCGCGAAGAGCGCCGAGCGGTGCAGCCCTTGCGCCTCGCCGAACTCGTTGGCGATCACGGCGGCGAGCGTGTAGCCCTGCTGGAAGAGGTGTTTGCCGAGCTGCGGCGCGTCGCCGATCAGGATCGTGACGGCGATCGTCTCGCCGAGCGCGCGGCCGAGGCCGAGCATCGAGCCGCCGACGATCCCCGAGCGGCAGTACGGCAGCACCGCGGTGCGGATCATCTCCCAGCGCGTGGCGCCGAGCCCCAGCGCCGCCTCCTTCTGGTCGTCGGGCACCGTTGCCATCACCTCGCGGCTGATCGCGCTGACGATCGGGAGGATCATGATCGCGAGCACCAGCCCGGTCACGAAGTAGTTGGGGATGATCACGTTGCCGCCGCCCACGAACGGGATAAACGAAAGGCGGTCTGCCACCCATTGCTCGGCGCCTTTCAGCTTTGGCGCGAGAAAGAAAAAGCCCCACAGGCCGTAAACCACTGAGGGCACGGCGGCGAGCAGCTCGACCAGCACCGTCATTGCGCCCCGGAGGCGAAGCGGGCACAGCTCGGTGATGTACAGCGCGGTCGCCACCGCGATGGGCACTCCCATCGCGAGCGCCAGGCCGGAGGTGATCAGCGTTCCGACCACCAACGGCAGCGCCCCAAAGTGTTCGGCGCTGACGTTCCAGTCGTTGCCGAACACGAAGCCGAACACGCCTTCCTTGGCGAAGGCGGGGCGCGCTTGCCCCACAAGCCGGATGAAGAAGTAGACGATCAGTGCGAGGATCGCCAGCGCGAGGGCGGTGAGCCCGTAGCGCAGCGCGCGATCCGGCAGCCGCGCGAGCGGCGGCCGCTCGAGGACCGAGCGACCGCCGACGGTCACGCTGGTGCTTTCCACCGCTCCTTTCTATCTGTCGGGGTGCGTCACGCGCGGGCTAGCCCAGCGCAGCTCCGTTGCACTGCAGCGAGCTCGCTGCGGTCTTGGCCTTGCTCTGGATCGACGCCGGCAGCGGCGCGTAGTCGGCGTGCGAGAGGATCGCCTGGCCTTCGTTGAGGCCGTACTGGATGAACTTCACCACGCCTTTCGCAGCGCCTTCGCCGCCCGGAATGCCCGCCTTGCAGAGGTCCTTGTTGACGACGATGAACGTCTGCGAGGTGATCGGGTAGCTGTTGGGGCCAGACGGGTTGACGATCTTGATACCGAGGTTCGCCGGCACGGTCACGCCCTGCGCCGCCGCGCTCGTCGACGCCAGCGTGGGCGCCACGAAGTTGCCGGCCGTGTTCTTCACGGAGGCGTAGGTGAAGTTGTGCTGCAGCGCGTATGCCTGCTCGACGTAGCCCACCGCGCCGGTGGTCTGCTGTACCGCGCCGGCCACGCCGGCGTTGCCCTTGGCGCCGGTGCCGGTCGGCCACTGCACGTCCTTACCTTCGCCGACCTTGCTCTTGAATTCCGGGTCCACCGCGGCCAGGAAGGAAGTGAAGCCCGCGGTTGTCCCCGACGAGTCGGAGCGGTGGATGACCGTGATGGGCGTGCTCGGTAACGACACCCCGGGGTTCAGCGCCTTGATCTCGGCGTCGTTCCACGACTTGACCTTGCCGAGGTAGATGTCAGAGATGGTCTTGCCTTCGAGCTTGAGCCCGGTCGCCACCCCCGGGAGGTTGTAACTGACGGTGATCGCGCCGAGGAACATTGGGATCTGCACCGCCGGGCTGCCGTTCTTGGCGATAGCTGCTTCGTCAGCGGGCTTCAGCGGCGGATCGCTCGCGCCGAAATCGACGGTTTTCGCCTCCAGCGACGTGATGCCCG
>DASZFR010000092.1:0-5550 GCA_035939635.1 Solirubrobacteraceae bacterium | reverse complement strand
CGGCACGTCGTAGGTGGGCGTCTGGCCTCGCGAGAGCTGCCCGCCCCACGCCAGCGCGTAGAGCGTGTCGTAGTTGGCAAAGCCCACTCCGGTCACCAGGCGCAGCGCCACCGCGCCCCCGACCACCGCCAGCAGCGGGCCGAGCAGCCCCCGCAGGCGCGCAGGCGCGGGCACCCCTGCACGAGGGGCCGGCGGGGCCGGCCGGGGCTCGACCAGGTGGGTCACGAGCGCCCACGCTACCCGCTCGCGCACCGGCCCGAGCAGGGCCCTGCCGTGGGTAGACTCACCCCAGGTGTCAGCGCAGCAGCAGCCCCTCGAGCAGCAGTCGCTCTACCGTCGGCACCGTCCGCGCACGTTCGAGGATGTGGTCGGCCAGGAGGCGGTGGTGCGCACGCTGCGCAACGCCGTGCAGCGCGGCCAGGTACACCACGCGTACCTGTTCGTGGGCTCGCGCGGCACCGGCAAGACCTCGATGGCCAAGATCCTCGCCGCCTGCCTGAACTGCGAGCGCGGTCCCACGGTGGAGCCGTGCGGTCGCTGCGAATCGTGCGTGTCGATCGCCGCCGCCAGCTCGCTCGACGTGATCGAGCTCGATGCCGCGTCCAGCAACTCGGTAGACGACATCCGCGAGCTGCGCGAAAGCGTGGCCTACGCGCCGGTGAGCGGACGGCGCAAGGTGTACATCCTCGACGAGGCGCACATGCTCTCCACCGCCGCGTGGAACGCGTTCCTCAAGACGCTCGAGGAGCCCCCGCCGAGCACCGTGTTCGTGCTCGCGACCACGGAGGCGCAGAAGGTCCCGGCCACCGTGATCGACCGCTGCCACCGCTTCGATTTCCAGCGTCCCACCGTCGAGCAGATCGGCGCAGTGGTGGGGTCGGTGGCGGAGCAGGAGTCGATCCAGATCCCTCCCGCCGCCGTGGCCGCGATCGCGCGCGCGGCCGCAGGCAGCTTTCGCGACGCGCTGGGCACTCTCGAGCAGCTGGTTACCTACAGCGGCGCTGAGATCACGGTCGACGACGCGCTGGCGGTGCTCGGTGTGACCGACGCCGCGCTGCTCGCGTCCACGATCGACGCCGTCGCCGCCGGCGACGCCGCGGAGGCGCTGCGTGCGATCGACCGCTGCGCGAGCGCGGGGCGCGACGCGGCGGCGTTCGCGTCGGACCTCGAGCGCCATGCGCGCGAGCTGCTGGTCGTGGCCACTCTCGGCGACGTTCCGCCTGAGCTGTCGCTCACGGCCGAGGCCGACGCGCAACTGCGCGAGCAGGCGCTTGACAGCGATCCCGCCGTGCTCGTGCGCTTGCTCGAGCTGTTGGGCGAGGCGATGGAGGCGGTGCGCGCCGGCGCCGACGCGCGCACGCGCCTGGAGCTCGCGCTGGTGAAGGCCGCAAGGCCCGAGCTCGACTCGCTCACGCGCGCGCTCCTCGCTCGCGTCGATAGCCTCGAGCGCCGTGCGGGGTCCCAGCTGGGCGCCGAGCCGCCGCGCCGGCCCGCGGCCGCGGCAGTCGCGGCGCCAGGCGGCCCGGGATCCCGGCAGAGCGCCTCGCGGCAGGCGCCCGCGGCCGGCCCATCCTCCGCGCAGCCAGGGCAGGCCGAGCAGGGCGATCCCACCGCCACCGCGGTCAAGGCCCCGGCGGCCGAGCGCGACGACATGCGCTCGCAGCCTGCCGGCGATCTCGCTCAAGGCGCCGACGGCGATCGCGCGGATGCGCCCGCCGGCGAGGACCTGCAAGAACTGCGCTCGGCATGGCCCGCCGTGGTGGAGGTGGTGCGCTCGCGCAACGCGCTGCTCGGCGCGCTGATCGAGGAGGCGCGACCTGTTGCGGTGGCGGGCTCTGAGGTAACGGTTGCGTTCTCCGCCGGCGCGCCGTTCTTGAAGAAGAAGGCCGAGGACGCTGCCAACCGGCGCGCGGTGAGCGAGGCGCTGTGCAGCGTGGTGTCGGGCAGCTGGACGCTCGCCTACACGCTGGGCGATGAGAGCGACGGCGAGGACTCGCCGCCGCCGCCGGCCAGCGAGGAGGAGTGGATCAGGCGCCTCATGCAGGAGTTCGACGCCGAGGAGCTGTCCGCCGAGCAGCACGACAACGAGCGGGCCGCCGAGTCGGCCGCGGTGGGCGACGGCGTGGCGGCGCCGCCCGCAGGCGCGGCCGCCGGCGAGGAGGGTGGCTGATCGTGCCCAAGCAGCCGCGCATGCCGAACATGCAGCAGACGCTCGCGCAGCTGCAGAAGCTTCAGCAGGCGATGGTGGTCGCGCAGGAGGAGCTCAAGGACGAGCTCGTTGAGGCTTCCGCGGGCGGCGGCGCGGTGAAGGTGAGCGTGTCGGGTGAGCTCGAGGTGAAGTCGATCACGATCGACCCCGCGGCGGTGGACCCGCAGGACAGCGAGCTGCTGGCGGACATGGTGCTCGCGGCCGTCAACGACGCGTTGCGCAAAGCGCAAGAGCTCGCCGCCAGCAAGCTCGGCGGAGCCGGTCAGGGACTGGACCTCGGCGGTCTCGGTCTGCCAGGGCTGTGAGCAGCTACGCGCCGCCCGTGCAGAGGCTGGTCGGCGAGCTGTCGAAGCTGCCCGGCATCGGCAGCCGCAGCGCGCAGCGGCTGGCGTTTCACATCCTGCGAGCGCCGGCCGAGGACGCCGACGCGCTGGCGCAGGCGATCAGCGAGGTCAAGCTGAAGATCCGGCTGTGTGAGGTGTGCTTCAACCTCACCGACGAGGTGCGCTGTCGCATCTGCACCGACTCGCGGCGCGACCACGGCGTCATCTGCGCGGTGGAGGAGCCCAGCGACGTGATCCCGATGGAGCGCACGCACGAGTTCCACGGCGTTTACCACGTGCTTGGCGGCGCGCTCTCGCCGATCGACGGCGTCGACCCCGAGGACCTGAAGATCGCGGAGCTGCTCGCGCGGGTCACGTCCGCTGGCGAGCAGGTGCGCGAGGTGGTGCTCGCGACCAATCCCACCACCACCGGCGAGGCCACCGCGCTGTACCTCGCCGAGGAGCTGCGTGCGCGCGCGCCGCAGCTGACCGTGACGCGGCTCGCGAGCGGGCTGCCCGTGGGCGCGGATCTCGAGTACGCAGACGAGGTCACGCTCGGCAAGGCGCTCGCCGGCCGACGCGCGATCTGAGCGGCGCGGCGCGGCGCGGCAAATATCCTGCGCGGATGGGCCTGATCGTCATGAAGTTCGGCGGCACCTCGGTCGCCGACGCCGAGCGCATCAAGCGAGCTGCGCAGCGGATCGTGGGCAAGCGCGAGCGCGGCAACCGCGTTGTGGCGGTGCTGTCCGCACGGGGCAAGACCACCGATGAGCTGATCGCAATGGCCGAGGAGGTCTCCGCGTTGCCCGATCCGCGCGAGATGGACATGCTGCTGTCCTCGGGCGAGCGCATCTCCTGCGCGCTGTGCGCGATGGCGATCAACGATCTCGGCCACCGCGCGATCTCGCTCACGGGCTCGCAGGCGGGCATCGTCACCGACGAGTCGCACACCAAGGCGCGCATCATCGACGTGCGCGCCGACCGCATCAAGCGCGCGCTCGACGAGGAGGACGCGATCGTGCTGGTGGCGGGCTTTCAGGGGGTGTCGAGCACCGCGCGCAACGTCACCACGCTCGGGCGCGGAGGGTCGGATACAACGGCGGTGGCCGTGGCGGCCGCGCTGGGCGCGGAGGTGTGTGAAATCTACACCGACGTGGCCGGCGTGTACTCGGCTGATCCGCGCATCGTGCCCGACGCGCGCCTGCTGCGCACGGTGTACTTCCAGGAGATGCTCGAGATGGCCGCATCGGGCGCCAGTGTGCTGCAGCTACGCTCGGTCGAGTACGCACGCAACCACGGCGTGCGCATCCACTGCCGCTCGTCATTCAGCGAGTCACCGGGTACGGTGGTGCTCGCGGAAGACGACACGATGGAGCAACCACTGATCACCGCGGTGACGCACTCGGTCTCGGAGGCGCGGATCACTCTGCTCGGCGTGCCCGACGAGCCGGGGGCGGCGGCGAACATCTTCGCCGCGCTCGCCGAGGTGAACGTCAACGTCGACATGATCGTGCAGAACGAGCCAGCGTCGGCCGGCGGCCGCGCCGAGATCTCCTTCACCGTCGCGCGCGAGGACCTGCGCGACGCGCGCCGCGCTCTCGAGGCTCTGGCCGGGCGGCTGTACACGGAGATGAGCGCGCACGAGGAGATGGGCAAGGTCTCGATCATCGGCGCCGGCATGCGCTCGCACCCGGGTGTGGCCGCGAAGGTATTTGCCGTGCTCGCGAGCGAGGAAGTCAACATCGACATGATCTCCACCTCGCCGATCAAGATCTCGTGCGTGATCGCGCGCCACAGCGTCGAGCCCGCGGTGCGCGCGCTGCACAGCGCGTTCGAGCTCAACGGCGCCGACACGATCCGCGAGGAGGAGTAGCGCGTCAAACGGCGCGCGGGATCCTCTGGGAGGCGCCGAAAACGCTGTGCGCGCCGCGCCAAGTGTGCGAAACTAGCTGCGCTTCAGTTCGGTCACGGAGGGCTCTACTTGCGCAAGCGACGTTACGTGTCAAAGCACTGGTTCAACCTGCTGAGCCCGTTGCTGCGCTACAGCTACTCCCGCGACGCCTACGTCCTGCGCGGCGTCGGCCGCCGCGTCGGGCCGGTGCTGCGGCCGGAGCGTCGCCGGTGCCCGGACAACCCGGCCGACGGCATCGAGCGCCGCGCCGGGCGCCTCGCCTTCTAGCGCCGCTTCACGCGCGCTTGAGCGCCGCCGGCGCGGACTGCGCGAGCGAGCGCTGCAGCGCCTCGAGCACGCGCACCACGCGCAGCCCGCTTTCGCCGTCCGAGCGCGGCACGGCGCCGGTGCGGATGCACTCCAGGAAGTGCTCGCACTCGACGCGCAGCGGCTCGGCGTTGGGGATGCGCGGGGCGAAGATGTCGCCCGAGCGCGCGATGTACTCGCCCCACGAGCGCGCGTCCTCGTCAAAGCCCTTGTCGTAGACCGCGAGCTTGCCCTCCAGCAGCATGTCGTCGAAGGTCGCCATGCGTCGCGCCCCCACCACCGTCATGCGCCGCTCCTTGTGCGGGTCAAGCCAGGACAGGTGCAGATGCGCGGCGATCCCGGAGGGGAAGCGCAAGTAGCAGAAGACCACGTCCTCGATCCCCTCGCGCACGTAGCACGCCCCCTGCGCGAGACACAGCTCGGGCTCTTCGTCTACCAGGTGGAGCACCACCGACACGTCGTGCGCGCCGAGGCTCCACAGCGCGTTCTCGTCCGAGCGCAGCTGCCCGAGGTTCACGCGGTTGCCGTAGATGTAATACAGCGGGCCCAGCTCGCCCGCGTCGATCAGCTCCTTCAGGCGGGTGACCGCGGGGTGAAACTCGAGCAGGTGGCCCACCATCAGCGTCTTGCCGGTCTCCTCCGCCGCCGCGAGCGCCGCTTCCGCGTCGGCGGCGCGTGTGGCCAGCGGCTTCTCGACGAAGCAGTGCTTGCCGGCGGCGGCGACCGCGACGGCGAGTTCGGCGTGCGTGGGCACGGGCGTGGCGAGCACGACGGCGTCGAGCTGCTCGTCGTCGAGCAGA
>DASZFR010000091.1:0-7157 GCA_035939635.1 Solirubrobacteraceae bacterium | reverse complement strand
GGACGATCGAAGCGACTGAGGCGCTTCTCGCGCGCGCGCGCCGCCTCGGCGCCCTTGCCGCTCTTCTCGGCGGCGGTGGGCTTGCGCCCGGTGCGCCCGCGAGCCTCGACGACGCCCGCTGCGTTGCCGCGGTGCTTGGTTCTGCGTCTACGCCGTGCCTGCGCCACCACAGGAGCGTAGTGCGTTCTCGATGACGTGGCGCTCGGGGTCGAAGCCGACCAGAGTGACGTCCGGCGGGAAACCGGCGAGCGCCGCTGCAGGCGCCAGCCCCACTATCTCCGCGCCTGCGACAGCGGCGCAGCGAGCGATGGCCTGCACCACGGCGGCAAGCGGCACCTCCAGTGGCCGCTCGACGTTCGTCGACACCTGCGCCGAGCCGTCGCCGAGCGCGATTCCGAGAGCCCTCACGCCAGGCAACCCCCGCTCGCCACCTTCGCGGATCTCGCTCGCGATCTGCCTCGCCCGCTCCACGTCCGCGGACTCCCCGAGCTTGACGTTGAACGCGACCAGCGGCTCTCGCGCCGCCACCAGCGTCGCGCCGGCCGTTGGGTGAAGGCGCGCGGGCCCGAAGTCGGGGTGCACAGGACCATTGGCCGGGTTCTGAGGAGCGCCGTCCGCACGCTTGGCGGCCGCGAGGCTCTCGGCGAGCCCGCGCACACCTCCTCTGCGCAGTTGGGCGCGAGTGCGCCCGCCGGCCATCTCTCCGTACAGGAACACGGGTACCTCGAGCTCGGAGCCGATGCGGTCCGCCACGACGAGCGCTTCCGCACACGCCGCCCCGCGGCTCTCGGAGTCCAGGTACACGACCGGACAAACATCCAGCGCACCCACGTGAGGGTGCTGACCGCGCGCGGGCGAACTCATCACGTCGACAGAGACGACCGCCTCGCGCGCCAGGCGAAGCAACGCGTCGGCCAGCTCGCGGCGCGGCGCGCTGAAGGTGAACACCGACCGGTCGTGGTCGGGATCGGAGTGCACGTCCAGGAGCTGTACGCCTGCGCAAGAGTGCGGGGCGCGCTCGCCCGTTTGCGAGTCGCCGTCAGCCTGCGTCAGCGCGTCGCCGAGGCGCGCAATTGCGCGGCGATTTCGCCCCTCGGAGACATTGGGCACCGCGAGCAGCCTGCGCGTCACCTGCACGACACTAAAGCGTGCCGCCCCTCATTCACTCCCGCTGCCGACGCCGCAAGATTTGAAGCCGTATGCGCGATCCAGCGCGGAGAGGCGGGTCCGCCGTTCGCTGAGCTGCTTCCCGAGCCGTTCGTAGGCGGCCGCTTCGGGGTTTTTGCGCAGCATCGCGGCGATCGATTGGTCGGTGGTCGTCAGGGCTTCGCGCGCGCCGGCCAGCTCGCCAAGGCGCGCGCGGTCGCCAGACGGCTGCACGACTGCCGCGATCTGTTGGTTGTAAGCGCGCTGCTGGGCGCCCTCCCGTTCCCAAAGGGGCGCGAGTTTCGCGGCGGCTTCTTCGCTTGAAATCCTCGCGGCGTTGAGGCGTTCGATCGCCCTCGTGGTGGCGACGTAGCTCTGATTGAGAGCCGCGGCGCTACAGATCGCATCGACCTGGCCGACGTAGGAAGCTCGTGAAGGCGAGGCGGTGACCGGCGCGGCGGTCGCGCCGGCGCTGGAGCTGGAGCTGCCTCGAGACCCGCTGGATCCGCACCCCCCCAGCAGGACAGCGGCCGCAGCGAAGCTCGCGACCGTCGGATTTGTCCACCGCTTGCTAAGCAGGTCTGCCAACGAGCACCCTCTCGACCGCCGAAACCGCCCAACAACGGGCAGCGGCAGCGTACCGGCACTCGACGCGCAAACGCGCCGCACGCGCTAGGTGCGCCGGCGCGGCGGGCGCCGGCGTCGGACCGGCTCGCCCGGGCGGCGGATCTCCTAACTAGTGCCTCGAGCGGTGCGCAGCACATAATGTCCTGCAGACAGCGCCCCCGCCGGAGTAGCTCAGTCGGTTAGAGCAGCGGAATCATAATCCGCGTGTCGCAGGTTCGAGTCCTGCCTCCGGCACTCGGCGGAACCTGCGAACATCCGACGATTACAGCTGGTCCGGCTTGCACACGGCGGCCGCGCTGGCGATAGACGACTAGCACATGCATCCGGGGTCAAGCCCAGACCCAGAATCGCCGATCTCCAAGCCATGTCAACCAAGCACCACGCTGGAACCTCTTACGCGTCGATCGCCGCCAAAGACGCGGCCGTTGCTCTCGTGTACACGATCACGCCCCACCTCGGGTCTTCGCGGCCGAGGTGGAACGCCGAAGCGATGGACTTGCTTTGGCACCGACTCGACCTGAGCCGCCGCGACACGGCGTTTCTCAAAGTGGGCACAGAGATCACGGCCACCTGGAAGCTCGATTCGCCAATCCCGGTCGAGCGAGACGAACTCGTCCAGCTCGGGCGTCTCGCGGTCCTGGAGATCGTGCGAGATGTCTGCCGGCGCGCTCCCGAGCTCGAGTTTGATTGGTTCGCGATCAGCCCTGTTTGACGCGATAGAGGCGCCCTGCTGGTCGGGGCCCGTCAGCCCAGCGCGTTTACCTCGAGCGCTTCTTCGCCGCTGAGTTCCTGCACCGCCGAGAACGTCGTGGCTTCCGGCGACTCGGCCAGGCCGACCAGCGATGTGAGGCCGGCCGTGGCGCCGCCTTCGAAGCGTTCCGGTTCCTGCCGGCCTGCGCGCGTACGGTAGGTGATCGTGTTGCCCGTGCTCATCCGCTCGACCGCGCCCACCGTGCCGATGACCGAACCGGTCACTTCGCGCGGCGTGCCTTCGCCGCTCCCTATACCGGTCGCCGCGCTCGCGCCACCGCATTCGAAGCTCGCCAACACCTGCCCGGACACTGCTCGTAGGCGCAAGCCCACCGAGGGCACCCTTTTTGTGTGCGAGATCACACCGAGCGCACCAGTCAGTTCGTTGCCCACGATCTCACCGTTGGCCATACCGGTCGTCTGACAGTCGGATTTCACGCCGTTCGCCGGCGATTCCGCGCAGCCCGACAGCACCAGCGACGTGATTATCAGCCTTCGCGGCCCGGCATATTCGCCCGCAGCCTGGCCACCTGCGCAGGCGATCAGCGTTTTGCCGACGCCCGAGCTTTCGAGCGCAGGCGACTTCAGCACGCTGGTGAAGCGCCGCGCCGCCCCTGGACCGCGGCGCCAGTTGCTGCTTCCTTTTTTGGTTCTCGAGATCTTCGTGCATTGCGAGTTCTTGAACTGCCCGGTTTTCGGCGCTGTTCTTTCACACCGGCCAAATTCGGGAACCGATTCGTAGGTGTACTCGTCTGCTTCGTTGGTATCGCTTTCACCAGGATCGGGCAGCGACACCGTCAGGTCCACCGTGCCGGCCCCCGTGGGGGCGACGGCGGTAATCGAGCTGTCCGAGTTCACTTTGAAGCTCGTGGCGCTCGTTTCACCGAAGCTCACCGCGCTGGCGCCGGTGAAGCCGGCGCCCGCGATCGACACGGCATTGCCGCCGGCGCGGGGGCCGCCCGCCGGGCTGACCGAGGTCACCGTGGGCGGGTCGGCAAACACCGACGCCCAGCCTTCTTCGAAATCGCTCGCCGCCACCACGGCGGTACGGCCGGTGCCCGACATGGCCGCGGCCGTGCCGAATTCGGGCGGTCCGTTGTCGAGTTCTTCCTCCCAACGCGAACCTGACGTCACGAACTGGCCATGCTGCGTCCACGTGGAGCCGGAGCGTTCGAACACGTACACGGCGCCCGGTTCGACCGGTTCGACGCGCCCGTTTCCCGGCGCGCCGATCAGCGCGACGTCGCCGTTGGCCGACAGCGCCACGCTTTCGCCGAAGCGGCCCTGCACGTGCGCTTCGGTCGCGGTCAGCTTTCCGCCTTGCTGGGTCCACGTCGAGCCGGAGCGCGCGAACGCCCATGCCGCCCCCACGCTCGAGCTCACGCAGCTCGTGCAGCGATGATCTTCGGGCCCGCCGATCAGCGCCGTGCTGCCGTCGGCGGACAGCGCGACGCTGGCACCGAAGCCGCTGGCGCCGATCTGGTTGCTGCCGCTCAGGGCCGGGCCCTGCTGGCTCCACGTCGAGCCCGAGCGCGTGAACACCGCGCCGCCGATCAACAGCGTGCTGCCGTCGGAGGAAAGCGCGACCCCACCGCGCACGCCTTCGATCCGCTGCCGCGCCGACCACGCGGATCCGCTGCGCGTGAACATCACCACGGCCGGTTCGCCTTCGAGGCCTTCCACCCTGACGGCGGCGGTGCCGGCGTCGGCGGACAGCGCCACCTGGCCTCCGAAGCGCCGTTGGTTTTCGCCGCTGTTGTTGACGAGCTTTTGACTTTGGCCCCAGGTCGAGCCCGTGCGCGTGAACACCCACGCCAGTCCCGCGCCCGCGCGCGAGTCCGGGCTTCCCACCAGCGCTGTGTTGCCGTCGCCCGCAAGCGCGACGCTCGAGCCGAATGCGCCGCCTGCGAATCCCGCCGGCGTCGCGAGCGTGCCGTTGTGACCCTGCGTTGCGCCCTGCTGCACCCAGCTGCCGTGCGCGCGCACGAACACATACGCCACGCCTTCTTTGTGTTCCTTGCCTTCTGCGCGCATCTGCGACGGTGCGCCCACCAGCACGGTGCTCCCGTCCGCGGATATGGCCACGCTCTCGCCGAAGTTGCCGAATCCGCTGCCCGTGAGCGCTTCGGCCTGCTCGACGTAAGGAGCAGCCGACGCGTCGTGTGTGCCGGCTCCCGCGAGCAGCAGCGCCAGCGCGGCGAAGGCGGCGGCGAGCGCGCGTCGCCTGCGGCTATTCGGGCGTTGCGACCGCATGGCGTTTTTGTCCGAGTTTTCCTTCGTTTACGAGTGTGAAGTCAACTTCATAGGGTTCTTTTTTGAGCCCTTCGATCACATGGCTGCACGGCTGTTCGGTGGTGCACGGTCCGTTCTTCTTGACAATCGGGCTCCACCTGCCGGTGGTCGGCGGTGTCTTCCACCGAATGTGGTATTCGGTGGTGTTGATCGTCCATGTCACCTTGAGCGCGTTTGGCAAGGAAGCGACTTCGAATTCCTTCGGTGGCGGTTTGCCTTCAGCCAAGGCCAAGCTGTGCTGATCGCCGGCCGAGATCTGAGTCACCGGCCCGATCCCGTTGATCGCGGTCGGGACGTTGGTATTGGCGAGCGACCCGATACCGAGCTGACCCCAGGGTTCGTTGACGCCGAAGGAGTAGATCGTTCCGCGTTTGAGAACGAGGCTGAACGAGCGTCCGGCGGAGACGCTGGACACTTCTGACAGCCCGCTGACCAACTTCGGTGTCTTGCTGCAGGAATTGGGGACTCTCTTGCATTCTTCGCTGCTGCTTCCACCCAGCTGGCCCACGCCGTTGGCGCCCCAGCCGATGACTTCACCCGAGCGCAGCAACGCGAGGGCGAACAGATTCCCGCCCGACAGCGACACAACTTCGAGCTTGGCTTTCAGTTCTTCTTCGAGCTTCGGCAAGTCAACCTTGGTCGGAACCGATGTCTCGTTTGTGGATCCGTTGCCGAGCTGCCCGTGGCCGTTGTTTCCCCAGGCGAGCACTTCGCCCGTGCTGAGCAGCACATATCCGCCTTCCTCCCCTCCGGACATCGAGACGACCTTTGCTCCTTCGGGGAGCGCCACCGGCCGCGGAATCGTGCTGCACGGCAGAACACCGACTTCTCCTTTGCATTCTTCCGGTGCGGGTCCGCCGAGCCCGAGTTTTCCAAACGCGTCGTCGCCCCACGTCAGCAGCGTGCCGTTTTCGAGCAACGCCATGTTCGGGTCGCCGTTGATCGCCACAACGTGTTCGAGGCTGGGAATCTTGGCGGGAACGTCGCGCGGCGGATAGTTGGGTTCTTTTTCTTTCGCTTCTGGTTCAAAGCCCGATTCGCCATTGCCGCGCTCGCCGTATTCGGCGGCTCCCCAGGACCACACCGTGCCGTCCTTGAGCAGCGCAAGGTCGTGAAGCCCGCCCACGGCGATCTGTGCCACTTCGTGCAGGCCGCTGACTTCCATGGGTGTCCCGCTGTTTTCTCGCGATCCATCGCCCAGCTGCCCCTTGTCGTTGCCGCCCCAGGCTCGGAGCGTGCCGTCGGACAGCAGCGCGAGGCTGAACTGGAATCCCGCTTCAATCGAGGTGATGTTGGTCGGGCCGAGCACGGGCACCGGACTGAGCTGGCGGCCGCTCTGATATCCCGAGCCGAGCTCGCGCGTGTGGTTGGCGCCCCAGCCCACGGCGGCAGAGCTTGCGGCGGCTGGGGCCGCACGTGAGACCGCGGCTGCGCATGCACACACACCTGCGACCAGCAGCGCACGTCTAAATTTGCCCACGGAGAATCCCGTGGCAGCGCTCAGCGCCATCTGCGTGTTCCCCGCTCCGTGTGTTTGCGGCCGGGCCCTCAGTGGGCCGCGCCCGTCCTCTTGCGCGTCCTGCGTCGCAATATGCGAAGCGCAGTCACTCGGTTGTTTTAACGCTCGGCGGCGAGGAAGGTTGGCAGCCAGAACGCCGCGCTAGAGAAGTTGCGCGGCGCCCGCGACCGACTCTCAATTTCCTCTCAGCCAAGGGCGAGAGTCTTCCAAGGAGGACGGGCGAGACTGCACGCAGATGACAACCTCGCAAACAAGGAGACACTCATGACACCAGCTGTTGCCATCGCCCCCAACGCCGTTGTCGCAGTCGCGGCGATACGCGCGCTGGCTCGCCGCGCCGGCAAGCGCCGCCGAGCGCCAATACCCGCCCTGGCCCTTGTGCGCCGGGCGCGGGCACGCCCCAGCTCGTCCACAGCGCCAAGAGCGGGTGGCACGCTCGCGGCGGCCTAGCTTGACTGCCTCTGCGCCGCGGCGTGGGCGATGTCCCCCCGCGCCGCGGCGCGCACCGCTGCGCTGAGCGCCGCGGGCATCCCCTCGTGCGGCAGGTCCATCACGAGCTCGATCACGCTGCCTTCGGCGCCGAGCACGCGCGCGTCGCCGAGCTTGCGCATCATCTCCAGCGCTGCCTGGTTCTCGGCGAGCACGGAGGCGGTGAAGCGCCGGATCCCCTCTTCGCGCGCCCGCACGGTGAGCTCGCTCAACAAGCGCGTCGCCACGCCGCGACGCTGCCACTCGTCGCTGACCGCAACCGCCACCTCGGCCGCCGCGTGGTCCTCTTGCGATCGCACGAAGCGCGCCACACCCACGCCGTCTGCAGAGCGCG
>DASZFR010000090.1:0-12644 GCA_035939635.1 Solirubrobacteraceae bacterium | reverse complement strand
CGAAGGTTCTCTGCCGCGAGGACTGCGCCGGCCTGTGTCCCGTGTGCGCCGCCGACCTGGCCGAGGTCGGCCCGGACCACAGCCACGACCGCGCGCCCGACCCGCGCTGGACCAAGCTCTCGGAGCTAAAGCTCGACTAGGGCGGGCTGGTAGCCTAGGCCGCCGATGGCGGTCCCCAAGAAAAAGCAGTCTCACAGCCGCACCGCCAAGCGGCGCGCGCAGCACAAGATCTCACCGCCCACGGTCAACGAGTGCCCGCGCTGCCACAGCCCGCGCAGGCCGCACCGCGTGTGCCCGGTGTGCGGCACCTACGACGGGCGCGAGGTCGTCGTCGCCCGCGCTGCGGCGCCCGATCACGATCACGATCACGACCACGAGTAGCTAGATGGCTGAGCCACCGCGCGCGCCGGCCGCGCGCGCATCGCCGCGGCGGCCCGACGCTCCGGTGGTGGCGGTCGACTGCAACGGAGCCGATCTGGGTCCCGGCGAGGTCGCCGCGGGCGCGCGCCTGGCCGCGGCGCAGGGAGCCCGGGTCATCCTCTTCGGCCCCGCCGATCAGCTCGGACCGCAGGCAGACGGACTGGCGATCGTCGACGCGCCGGTGTCGATCGCCAAGAGCGCGGATCCGGCGAGCGCGGTGCGCGCGAGCCCCGAAGCGTCGATCGTGCAGGCGGCGCGCGCCGTCGCCAACGGCGATGCGCAGGCACTTGTGTGCGCCGGCGCCACCGGCGTGGCGCTCGCCGCTGGGCTGTTCAACATCAAGCGCTCGCCTGGCGTGTACCGCCCCGCGCTCGCGTTGCCGCTGCCGGTTCCCGGCAATCCCGTGACGCTGCTCGACGTGGGCGCGAACGCCGAGGCGCGCCGCGAGCACCTGGTGCAGTTCGCGTTCATGGGCGCCGCGCTCGCGCGCACGGTCTTCGGCGTCGAGCGCCCGCGCGTGGGACTTTTGTCAAACGGCGAGGAGGAGGTGCGCGGCAGCCCTCTGGTCGTGGAGGCGCACGGCGAGCTTGCCCGGCGCGCTGCCGGTGACGGCGCGCCGTTTGTGTTCGTGGGCAACGTCGAGGGCGACGGCCTTGCGCAGGGCGCCGCCGACGTGGTCGTGACCGATGGCTTCACTGGCAACGTGTCGCTGAAGCTGATGGAGGGCGTCTCGCAGGTGATGCTGTCGGCGGTGCGCGGTGCGGCGATGAGCTCTCAGCGCTCGCGCCTGGGGGGATTGCTGTTGCGGCCCGCGTTGCGAGCCTTTCGCGACGAGATCGACCCCGAGCTGCAAGGGGGGGCGTACCTGCTCGGCCTGCGCCGCCTCGGCGTGGTGCCGCACGGCCGCTTCACGCGGCGCGGCATCGCGCAAGCGATCCTGCGAGCGCAGCGCGGCGCGCGCGAGGACATCGTCGGGCACACCCAGCGCACCCTGCAGAACGCAGGCGCGCTGCGCGAGGCCCCCGTGTCCGCGCGGGCCGCTAGCCTGCGCCCCACATAATGAGAAGCCCATCGCCCACCGCCCGGTCGCGGCTGAGCCGGTGTGTGTGCGCGCGGCCGTCGCTGTGTGTCGCACGATGACCGCGCATTCGCGCGAGCAGGTTCTCGCTCTTGTGCGTGCTCATCTGGCCGACGAACTCGACCTCGATCCGGAGGCGATCGTCGAGTCCACTCGCTTCCGCGAGGACCTCGAGGCCGACTCGCTTGACCTCTACACGCTCGTGCAGGAGCTCGAGGACACGTACGGCATCAAGATGTCCGACGAGCAAGCCGCGGAGATTCTCACGGTGGGACAGGCGGTCGACTTCGTCATAGCCCAGGACGGAGCCGGCGATGCGAGCACATGAAACTTTTGTCGCAGCTGATGTCGCAGCTGCCGCGCGAGCTCGCCCGGCAGGTGTTCACGCACGCCTCCTGGAGCGAGCGGCGCAGCGACTCCTACCTGCGCCTGGCGTTCCTCGGCGACAGCGTGCTGGCGCTCGCGGTGACGACGCATCTGTACCCGCGCCTGGAGGCCGAGCGCTACGGCGCCGGGCGCCTGACCAAGATTCGCGCCCAGGCTGTCTCGGGCGCGTCGTGCCGCGCGGTGGCCGAGCGCCTGGGCTTGCCGCAGAGGCTGCGCGCGGCGGCTCCGGCCGGCGCCGAAGGCAGCGCGGCCGCGCTCGTGGAGACCGAGCGCGTGCTCGCGGCGGTGACCGAGGCGGTGATCGGCGCGTGCTATCTGTGCGCGGGCTACGAGCGCACGGCCGACGCGGTCGTGGAGGCGTTCGCGCCCGAGATCGAGCAGGCGCTGCAAAACCCGGTCGACTTCAAGTCCTCCCTGCAGGAGCTGCTGGCGCGCCGGGGCGCGGAGGTGAGCTACGAGGTGGCGCGCGAGGAGGGCCCGCCGCACGAACGCACCTACACGGTGCTGGCGACCGTCGACGGCCGCCAGCTCGGCAGCGGACGCGGCCGCAGCAAGAAGCAGGCAGAGCAGGAGGCTGCGCGGGTGGCGGTGGAGAGCCTGGAGTGATGCCATGCGCCTGAAGTCGCTGATGTTGAAGGGCTTCAAGTCCTTCCCCGAGCGCACGCAGCTCGACTTCGGCGCGGGCGTGAGCGTGGTCGTGGGACCGAACGGATCGGGCAAGTCCAACATCACCGACGCGGTCCTGTGGGCGATGGGCGAGCAGTCGCCGCTGGCCGTGCGCGGATCGTCGATGCAGGACGTGATCTTCGGCGGCGCTCCAGGCGTCCAGGCGCGCAGCGCCGCGGAGGTCGAGATCGTGCTCGAGAACTCCGATAACGGCGTGGACTTGCCGCTGAGCGAGATCTCGATCGTGCGCCGGCTGGAGCGCGCCGGCGAGGGCTCCTACCGCCTCAACGGCGCCCGCTGCCGCCTCGGCGACGTGATCGAGGCGCTGTCTGACACCGGGCTGGGCAAGGAGACGCACTCGGTGATCTCACAAGGACGCGTCGAGTCGATCGTCACCTCAAAGCCACACGACCGCCGCCTTTTGATCGAGGAGGCCGCCGGGCTGGGCAAGCACCGCAAGCGCCGCCGCCGCGCGCGCCTGAAGCTCGAGCGAACGCAGCAGAACCTCGACCGCGCCCTGGACGTCGAGCGCGAGGCGCGCTCGCGGCTGCGCCCGCTCAAGCGCCAGGCCGAGGCCGCAGAGCTGCGCGAGCGCCTCGAGCGCCAGATGCTCGAAGCGCGTCTGGCGCTGGCGCAGGACCGGCGCGCGCAGCTGGCAGGCGAGCTGCTGGAGGCCGAGCGGCACGCCGCGCGTGCACGCGAGTCGCGCGCAGAGGTGCAGTCGCAGCTCGCGAAGATAGCCGCAAGGCGTGGCGACGCCGAGCGCGCGATGGCCGAGCGCGCGAGCCGCCGCGACGATCTCGCGCGCGCGCTGTTGCAGGCGCGCTCGGGGCAGGAGCGCCTGGCGCTGCGCAAAGAGCAGGTAGCCGCGTCGGTGCGGGCGCTGCAATGGCGCATGGCCAGGGCAGAGCAGCAGCTGAGCGCCGCGCAGCCCGAGCACGCGAGAGACGCCTCCGAGCCCCGGCCCGGCTCGGTGCGGATCGACGAGCTGCAGGCCGAGCTCGCGGACATAGAGGGCAGGCGCGAGCGTGAGCTGCAAGAGCAGGCGCAGTCGCTGCTGTCCGATGACGAGCGCTTGCAGGCCACCGTGCGCGAGCTCGAGCAGCGCCTGGCCCGTGCGCGCGAGGAGCGCGAGCGCGCCGAGGCGCTCGTGCAGCAGGCGCGCGAGGGCAGCGTGTGGTCGGCCACCTGGCAGGAGGTGAGCCGCGTGCTCAGCGAGGGGATCGAGCAGGTGCTCGAGCTCGACGACGCGCAGGCGCGCCGACGCGCGGCGGGCGAGGTCGCCCAGCGCGCAGAGCAGGTGGCGCGCGGCGTGGTCGAGTACGCGCTGAAGGGGCTGCGCGCCGCGGAGGACGTGCGCGAGCGCGCCGAGCTGCAGGTGCGCGAGGCCGAGCGCGCCCACGCGGAGGCCGCCGAGGAGCACCGCCGCACGCAGTGGCTTATCGAGCAGCGCCGCGCCGCCGCGCAACAGGGACCGCTGGCCGTGCGCGTGGCCCAGCTGCAGGGCGAGCTCGCCGCCGAGCGCCGCCAGCAAGAGCGCGCGCGACACGACGCCGACGAGCGTGCCAAACGCGCGCAGGCGCTGCGCGAGCGCCAAGCGCGCGACGCCGCGCTGCTGCCACGCACGGAGCGGCTCGCGGCGGTGCTTGCCGACGCAGCGGAGGCGGCGGGCGCCCGCGTCGCCGAGATCGAGGCGCAGCTCGACAGCGACGGCGCCGCCGGCGAGGACATGGCCGCGCAGCTGCGCGAGTGCGCCGCGCAAGAGGCAGAGGTGCAGGCGCAGCTCGAAGGCGCGTCGGAGTCCGTCACCGAGGTCGAGGTGGCCGCGCAGCGCGTGCGCGACCAGGCGCGCGAGGCCGACGCCGAGGCACAGGGAATCGTGGAGCGGCTCGGCCTACAGGACGCTGCGACCCCCGGCGACGGCGAGCGCCTGGACTCCGAGCAGCGCGAGGCGGCCGGCGCGCGCCTTGAGCGCCTGCAGCGCCGCACCGAGCAGCTCGGCCCGGTCAACCCGCTGGCCTCGGAGGAATACGCGGCGGCCGTACAGCACGTCGAGGAGATGGAGAGCCGCCGCGAGGACCTCGAGGGAGCGATGCGCGAGCTGCGCGGCGTGATCGCCGACACCGATCGTGAGATCCAGCGCAGCTTCCAGGAGACCTTCCAGGCCGCCGCGGAGAACTTCAGCGGCCTCGCCGCCGAGCTGTTCCCCGGCGGCTCGGGCCGCCTGCGCCTGGTCAGTGAAGCCCACTCGCCGCGCGCCGTGCTGGGCGGCCAGGAGGTCGCGGATGCGCGCGAGGGCGACGACGACTCCGCGGCTGCGGCGGGCGAGGAGGAGGGGGGCGAAACGGCCGAGGAACGGATGCAGTTCGACGCGCAGGGCGTCGAGATCGAGATAACGCCGGCGGGCAAGACGACCAAGCGACTGTCGCTGCTGTCCGGCGGCGAGAAGTCGATGACCGCGCTGGCGTTTCTGTTCGCGGTGTTCCTCGCGCGGCCCTGCCCGTTCTACATCCTCGACGAGGTCGAGGCTGCGCTCGACGATCTGAACCTCGATCGCTTTCTGGCGCTGCTGCGGCGCTACTCGGACCGCGCACAGTTCATCGTGATCACCCACCAGAAGCGCACGATGGAGGCCGCCGACTGGCTGTACGGCGTCTCGATGGGCGAAGACGGCGTCTCCAAGGTGCTCTCACGGCGGCTGCCCAGCGAGACAGAGCAGGTCGCCGAAGTCGCCTGATATCGTCGCGCGGTCCGTGCCGCAGGACTGGAGCGATCTGTTCATCGTCGGGGCGGACCCGGGCGAGGTTGCGCAGCAACTGCAGCCACAGCCCGCCCGGCGCGCAGGGCTGTTGCGGCGGCTGCGCGAGAGCATGGCCAAGACCCGCCAGGCGCTCGGCTCAGAGATCCACGCCACGCTGTTTTCCACGCTGGACGAGCACACGTGGGAACGGCTGGAGGAGGCGCTGATCATGGCCGACGTGGGCGCCGCCACGACCGCGTCGGTTGTGACCACGTTGGAGACCGAGGTCGGCAGCGGCGAGCTGTCCGGTGGCGCCGCGCTCAGCGAGCGCCTGGTGGCGCTGCTGGCCGAGCAGGCGAGCGTGGGCGAGCCGCGCATCGACATCCGTCCCAGCCCCACGGTGATCATGGCCGTGGGCGTCAACGGTACGGGCAAGACCACCACGATCGGCAAGCTCGCCTGGCATCTGCGCGAGAACGTGGGGCGCAGCGTGCTGTTGGCCGGCGCGGACACCTACAGGGCTGCGGCCGGGGAGCAGCTGGCGGCGTGGGCGCAGCGCGCGGGCGCCGAGGCCGTGATCGGCGCCGAGCGCGCGGACCCCGGCGCGGTCGCGTTTGAGGCGATCGCGCGCGCGCGCAGCGAGGGCATCGACGTCGTCATCGTCGACACGGCGGGGCGCCTGCACACGCAGGACCAGCTGATGGCAGAGCTCGGCAAGGTGCGCCGCGTGATATCGCGCCAGCTCGAGGGCGCTCCGCACGAGACGCTGCTCACGCTCGACGCCACCACCGGACAGAACGGGCTGCGCCAGGCGGGCGTGTTCGCCGATGCGGTCGGGGTATCGGGTGTCGTGCTGACCAAGCTCGACGGCAGCGCGCGGGGGGGAATCGCACTGGCGATAGCGCGCGATCTGCAGCTGCCGGTGAAGCTGATCGGGATCGGCGAGGCGCTCGAGGACCTGCGCCCGTTTGAGCCTCGAGAATACGCGCGTGCGTTGCTCGAAAGCTAAGCTGGAACTATGGACGCATGGATAATTTGGTTGGTTGCCGCATGCGTCCTTGGCGTGGGGGAGATGCACCAGGGCGCTTTGTACCTGGCGCCGTTTGCGGTCGGCGCGCTGCTCGCCGCGCTTGTCGCGCTGATCGGCGTCGGCGTCGGGCTGTCCGCGGTGGTGTTCGGGTTGACGTCGGTGCTCGTGTTCGCCGCGCTGCGCCCGGTTGCGCACCGCCATCGCCGCTTGCCCCCGGCGATCCGCACAGGCTCGGCCGCGCTGGTGGGGCGCCCCGCGGTCGTGCTTGAGCGGATCGCCAACCACGAGGGGGTGGGCTGCGTGCGCATCGACGGCGGCGAGGTGTGGACCGCGCGCAGCTTCGACGACGGCGAGGTGATCGATGCGGGCGAGCGCGTCGACGTGGTCGAAATCAGAGGCGCTACGGCGATGGTGATGCGCTAGCGCACGGCGCCGCGCGCCTTGGACTGAGGCAACAGAAAGGGAAACGCAGGCCATGGTCGCTCTCATCGTCATCGCAGTGTTCGTCGTGTTCGCGCTGATCGCCGCCGCGCGCACGATCCGGGTGATCCCGCAGGCGCGCGCGGGCGTGGTCGAGCGTCTGGGGCGCTACAGCCGCACGCTCGAGCCGGGACTCGCGATCGTTACGCCTTTCGTCGACCGAGTGCGCCCGCTCGTCGACCTGCGCGAGCAGGTCGTGAACTTCGCGCCGCAGTCGGTGATCACCGACGACAACGTCGTTGTCGGGATCGAGACCGTGCTCTATTTCACGATCACCGACCCGCGCTCGGCCACGTATGAGATCGCGAGCCCCCTGCAGGCGATCGAGCAGCTGACGGTGACCACGCTGCGCAACGTGATCGGCGGCCTCACGCTCGAGGAGACGCTAACCGCGCGCGAGAACGTCAACGCCGAGCTGCGCACCGTGCTCGACGAGGCCACCGGCAAGTGGGGCATCAGGATCAACCGCGTCGAGATCAAGTCGGTGGACCCGCCGCCGGACATCAGGACCGCGATGGAGAAGCAGATGCGCGCCGAGCGCGACCGCCGCGCCGCGATCCTCACCGCCGAAGGCGAGAAGCAGTCGCAGATCCTCACCGCCGAAGGCGCAAAGCAGGCGGCGGTGCTCAACGCCGAGGGCGAGCGCCAGGCGGCGATCCTTCGCGCGGAGGGTGAAGCGAAAGCGATCGACACCGTGTTTCGCGCGATCCACGAGGGCAAACCCAACCGCGAGCTGCTCAGCTACGAATACCTGCAGATGTTGCCGCAGCTGGCCGAAGGCGACGCCAACAAGGTCTTCGTCGTGCCTTCCGAGTTCGCCGAGGCCTTCGGCGGTATAGGCGAGGCCCTAGCCGGACGCCGCCCGCCCGCCGACGCGCCTGCGATCCCGCCTCCGGCGCCCGACGGCGGCGCGAAATCCTAGAGCCCCGCCCGCCGCGTGTTTGACTCGCTCGCGCAACGGCTGCAGGACGCGCTCGCGCAGGTGCGCAGCCGCGGCACGCTCACCGAGCAGGACGTCGACACCGCCATGCGCGAGATCCGCCTCGCGCTGCTGGAGGCCGACGTCAACTTCAAGATCGCGCGCTCCTTCACCGCCGAGCTGAAGGAGCGCTGCCTCGGCGCAGGCGTCGTGGGCGGGCTGAATCCCGGCCAGCAGGTGGTCAAGATCGTCGCCGAGGAGCTCACCGAGCTGATGGGCGGCGCCGGCGAGGAGCTCGCGTTCGCCGCCAGCCCGCCGACGGTGATCTTGATGGCCGGGCTGCAGGGCTCTGGCAAGACGACCGCCGCCGCGAAGCTCGCCGCCTACCTGCAGCGCGAGCGCGGCGCCGGCGTCGCACTGGCCGCCTGCGATCTGTACCGCCCGGCCGCGGTGGAGCAGCTGAGCAAGCTGGGCGCACGGGTGGGCGCGCACGTGTATGAGCAGGGCACCGAGCGCGACCCGGTTGACGTGGCGCGGTGGGCGCTCGAGCAGGCAAGGCAGGACGCGCGCGACGTGCTCGTGATCGACACCAGCGGGCGCCTGCACATCGACGAGGCGATGATGGACGAGCTGGCGCGCATCCGCGCGGCTGTCGAGCCCGACGACGTGCTGCTCGTGGTGGACGCGATGACCGGCCAGGAGGCCGCCGGCGTGGCGGAGGCCTTCGCGGGCGCCGCGCACGTGTCCGGCGTGGTGATGACAAAGCTCGACGGCGACGCGCGCGGGGGCGCGGCGCTGTCTGTGAAGGCGGTCACCGGCGTGCCGATCCTGTTCGCGTCGACGGGCGAGGCGCCCGATCAGTTCGAGCGCTTTCACCCCGAGCGCATGGCCCAGCGCATTCTCGGCATGGGCGACGTGATGAGCCTGATCGAGCGCGCCGAACAAGGGATCGAGGAGGATCAGGCGCTCGAGCTCGAGCGCAAGCTGCGCCGCAACCAGTTCGGGCTGGACGACTTTCTCGAGCAGCTCGCCGCCGTGCGGCGCATGGGTCCGCTCTCGAGCCTGCTGGGGATGATCCCCGGTCTCGGCGCGTCACAGCTGTCGCAGCTCAAGGTGGACGACAAAGAGCTCGACCGGCTGGAGGCGATCATCCGCTCGATGACGCCGGACGAGCGCCGACGCCCGGAGCTGATCAAGGGCTCGCGGCGGTTGCGTATCGCGCGCGGCTCGGGCACGAGCGTTCAGGAGGTCAGCCGCCTGCTCAAGCAGTTCGCCCAGATGCGTTCGCTGATGCGCCAGATCGGGCGCGGCAGGATGCCCGACCTCTCGACGCTCATGCGCGGCGCCCGCTGAGCACTCGACGCCGCCTCGCGGTCGCGCGGGTCGCGCGCCGCTAAGCTGCCGGGCACACCCAGTTCGCCAGAAGGGAAACATGTCAGTCAGACTCAGGCTCACCCGCGTGGGTGGCAAGAAGGATCCGCTGTGGCGCGTGGTCGTGGCCGACCAGCGCTCCCCGCGCGACGGGCGCGTGATCGAAACCATCGGCCACTACAACGCGCAGACAGACCCATCCACAATCGTGCTCGACGAGGAGCGCGCTCGCACCTGGCTCGCGCGAGGCGCACAGCCGTCGGGCACCGTGCGCAAGCTGCTGCGGATCAAGGGAATCCAGGCGCCCGGAGCGTAGGTCGCGCCGAGCGCCGAGCGCAGCTGTCTATGAGCGATGAAGCTGCACCCCGCGCAGTCGCCGCCGCCGAGGTGCCGCGCGAACTGCTCCAGTACCTCGCGGAAGGGCTCGTCGATGACCCCGACCGCGTCTCGGTGGAGCCCTACGAGGGCGACGACGGCACGATCGTGCTCGAGCTCAGCGTGGCGCCTTCCGACTACGGCAAGGTGATCGGTCGCGGGGGACGTACCGCGCAGGCGTTGCGCACCGTGGTCAAAGCCGCCGCCACCGGCGAGGGCTGCCACGTGGTCGTCGACATCGTGGATTGACCGCCGGCGGCCGCACCCGCAGCGACGAGCACGAGGCGCGCGAGCCCGCTGGGGCGGTGCAGGCGGGCGTGGTGGGGCGGCCGCACGGGCTGCAGGGGGCCTTCTACGTCAACGGCGCTCTGGCGCAGTTGCTCGCGGTGGGCAGCGTGGTGAGCGTCTCCGAACGCCTCTACACGGTGACCCGCCGCGCCGGCACCGAGCGCCACCCGATCGTCGCGCTCGCGGGCGTGGGCGACCGCGACGCGGCCGCACAGCTGCGCGGCGCACCGCTGATGGTGGCGCGAGAGAGCGCGCCGGCGCTGGGCGAGGACGAGTGGTGGGCGCACGAACTGGTGGGGTGCGACGTGTTTGCCGGCGACCGCCCGCTCGGCACCGTCACGCGGCTGGTGGCGCTGCCTTCGTGCGAGGCCCTCGAGGTGCGGCGCGCCGAGCGCGCGAGCGCGCCGCTGCTGATCCCGATGGTCAAAGACGCGGTACACCGCGTGCAGCCGGGCGAGCGGCGCATCGAGGTCGACGCGGACTTCCTCGCCGACGCGATCTCCGCCGCGTCCCCGGCACCCGAGGTCGCGAATGGAGATTGACGTCTTCACCCTGTTTCCGCAGTGGTTTGAGTGGTTCTCAAGCCAGCGCCACGTAGCCAACGCGCTCGCCGCCGGCCTGCGCCTGAGCTGCGTGAACTACCGCGAGCACACACCGCTGAGCGGTGGGCAGGTCGACGACACGCCGTTCGGCGGTGGCGCGGGCATGCTGCTGCGCGTCGATGTGGTGGACGCCGCGCTCGGCGCGCACTACGGCGTCGACCCGGTGCAGCTGCGCGAGCGCCGGCGCGTGATCGCGCTCACGCCGTCGGGGCGGCTGCTCGACGACGCGCTCGTGGACGAGCTGAGCGCCGAGCCCGCGCTGACGCTTCTGTGCGGCCGCTACGAGGGTTTTGACGAGCGCATCCTCGAACACTTCACCAGCGATCAGATCTCGATCGGGCGCTACGTGCTCTCCGGCGGCGAGCTTGCCGCGATGGTGCTCTGCGACGCCGTCGTGCGCAAGCTGCCCGGCGCGCTCAAAGAAGCGAGCTCGAGCGCCGAGGAGTCGTTCAGCGCCACCCTCGGCGGGGCGCCCGAGTATCCCCACTACACGCGGCCCGCCGAGCACCGCGGCTGGCGTGTGCCCGACGTGCTTCTGTCGGGTCACCATGCGCGGATAGCGCAGTGGCGAAGGCGCCAGAGCGGCGAGCGCGCTCAGCGGCTGCGCACCGCGAGCGACGGCTGATCGGCCACCCGCACCCGCGGCGGGGCGCCACGGCCGTTCGCTACCATGGTTTGCCGCGCCGTCCGAACCCTGCGGCCCACGGTTAAAGCGCGCGCCCTCGTCCAGCCATGAGCAGCGTTATCGAAACAATCGAGCGCGCGCAGCTGCGCCGCGTGCCCCGCTTCTCGCCGGGGGACCGGGTCAAGGTCCACTTTCAGGTGATCGAGGGCACGCGCCGGCGCGTGCAGGTCTTCGAGGGCGTGGTGATCAAGCGCCAGGGCCACGGCGCGCGCGAGACCTTCACGGTGCGCAAGCAATCCTTCGGCGTGGGCGTGGAGCGCTCGTTCCCGGTGCACTCGCCGAAGATCGAGCGTGTGGAGCTCGCCGCGCGCGGCGACGTGCGGCGGGCGAAGCTCTACTACCTGCGCGAACGTGTGGGCAAGCGTGCGCGCGTGCGCGAGCGCCGCTACACCGGGCCCGAGGAAGTCGTCGAACCCGGCCTTCTGGAAGAGCCCACCGGCGCCACCGACGCCGAGGGGCTCACCGCGGAGGAGGCGGTGATGGCGCCCGGCGAGGACGCGAGTGCCGAGCAGGAGGCTTCCCAGGTGCAGGACGGTTCCCAAGCGCAGGACGGCAGCCCCGAGCCGGAAGGTGCCGGCGCGGACGGCCAGGGCGACGGCGGTGCGGCCGCCGCGCAGGCCTCAGCCGAGCAGACCCACGACGGCGCTTCGCAAGAGGCGGCGAACGGCGACGCACAGCCAGACGCGGACGCCTCAGGGGATGCCGGTGAGCAGGGGGAGGCAGCGGCCGTTGACGAGCCGGTGTGAAGGTTCCCACCAAGCGCGGTAGCAAATCCACCACGAGCTCGCTGATCGAGCTGGGGGTGATCATCGCGGTGGCGGTGTTGCTCGCGCTCGGCATTCAGGCCTGGATCGTCAAGCCGTACCGGATCCCGAGCGGCTCGATGGAGCCCACGCTCTCGATCGGGCAGCGCGTGCTGGTGGATCGCATCGGCATGCACTTCGGCGACCCGCACGTCGGCCAGATCGTCGTGTTCAACCCGCCGCTCAACGCCACAAACGAGGTGTGCGGCGCCCCGCGCACGAACGGCGCCGCCTGCTCCCAGCCCGAAGACAAACGCTCGAGCACGTACTTCATCAAGCGCATCGTCGGCGGCCCCGGCGATGTGATCTCGATCGTCGAAGGGCACGTGACCCGCAACGGCAAGCGCGAGCCCGACAGCTACATAAAACCCTGTGCCGGGGTGTCGGAGTGCAACTTCCCCACCCCGATCAAGATTCCGCCCGGGCACTGGTTCATGATGGGCGACAACCGTGGCGAATCCGACGACAGCAGGTTCTGGGGCCCCGTCCCCACCGGCTGGATTGTCGGAGGAGCATTCGCCACCTACTGGCCGCCTGACCGGATCGGCTTCTTCTAGCGCAGAGGCCACGGTGGCCAAGGCAGGCACATCCCCAGCCGCCGCGCGCAGCCGCCGCAGCGATTCGCGACGCAGGCGCCGGCAACGCAGCGGCAGCCGCCTGTTCGCGTTCGACCGCAGGCTGGGCAGCCGGCTGGTGGCCGGCGCCGACGAGGCCGGGCGCGGCTCTCTCGCAGGGCCGCTGGTGGCCGCGGCCGTGCTGTTCGACTACGGGGCGATGACCACGCGTGAGCTGCGCTCGCT
>DASZFR010000089.1:0-9704 GCA_035939635.1 Solirubrobacteraceae bacterium | reverse complement strand
CGACGAAGTCGATGATCAGCGGCACGCCCGCCATGCCCAGGCGCGCGCGCAACCGATTCTCCAGGAAGTACGCGTAATCGCGACTCACGCGCGCGCGAGAATTGACCTGGATGGCAAAGCGCGGCGGGCGCGAGCCGATCTGCGTCATGTACAGCAGCTTCAGGCGATGCGGGCCGGGTCCGCCCCGCGGCGGCTGGCGCTCCTGCATGCACTCCGCCAGGAAGCGATTGAGCTCGGCGGTGGGCACTCGCATCGCCATGCGGTCCCCGAGCGACAGCGCCTCGCCGATCAGCCGCGAGACGTGACGGCCCGTGAGCGCGCTCGCAGTGAGCACGTGCGGGCGCTGGCGCAGCTTCTCGGCCACGCGCGCGCGCATGTGCTCGAGCTCCTGCCCGTGTGGCACAGCTTGCCCGTCGCCCTCGCGCAGATCCCACTTGTTGAGCACGATCGCCGTCGCACACGCGGACTTCATCGCGAGCTCGGCGATGCGCAGGTCCTGCGCCGTCAGCCCCTGCGTCGCGTCGCAGATCACCAGCGCCACGTCCGCGCGCTCGGCCGCGCGGCGCGAGCGAAGCGCGGTGTAGTACTCCAGCGAGTCGCTCACCCGCGCTCCGCGCCGCAGCCCGGCCGTGTCGATCAGCACGAGCGCGCGATCGCCCACCGTGAGCGGCGTGTCGATCGCGTCGCGCGTCGTGCCCGGCGCCTCCGACACGATCACGCGCTCCTCGCCCAGGATCCTGTTGGCCAGCGAGGACTTGCCCACGTTCGGCCGGCCGATCAGCGCCAGGCGCACGGCGTCGGGCAGGGGCTCTGTCTCGCCGTCGGGCAGCAGCTCCACGATGCGGTCCAGCAGCTCGCCGGAACCGAGCCCCTGCGCCGCCGATACCGCCAGCGGCTCGCCGAGGCCGAGGCGGTGAAACTCCGCCGCGAGCGCCATGTCGGGCGCGCTGTCGCACTTGTTCGCCGCCACGACCACCGGCAGCGGCGAGCGGCGCAGCTCGTCGGCCAGCTCCTCGTCGCCTGGGCGCAGCCCTGCGCGCGCGTCCACCACCAGCACCGCCACCTGCGCGTCGGCCAGCCCGCGGCGGGCCTGCTCGCGCACGTCGCGCGCGAGCGGCTCGTCGTCGCGCATGTCCACCCCGCCGGTATCGACGAGCACAAACTCGCGCCCATTCCACTCGCAGCCGATCTCGTTGCGGTCGCGCGTGACCCCCGCGCGCTCGTGCACGAGGGCCTCGCGGCTTGCGCTCAGCCGGTTCACCAGCGAGGACTTGCCCACATTCGGATAGCCGACGATCGCGACCTTCATCTGCCCAGTATGCCCCGCGCCAGCGCGGCGATCCGCTCGATCGCCTGAGCCGGGCTCAGCTCGGTGGTGTCGAGCACCACCGCGTCGCTGGCCGGCCGCAGCGGGCTGTGCGCGCGCGTGCGATCGCGGCTGTCGCGCTGCGCGAGCTCCTCGTCCACCGTCGCCACGTCGGCGCCGAGCTCGGTCGCGCGCCGGCGCGCGCGCTCTGAGTCCTGCGCGGTGAGGAACACCTTCAGCTGCGCATCCGGCGCGACCACGGTGGCGATGTCGCGCCCCTCCACCACCCAGTCGCCGCGCGCGATCAGCTCGCGCTGCTTTGCCACGAGCGCCTCGCGCACGCCCGCGTCAGCGGCGAGCTGCGATGCCGCCTTTGACACGCGCTCGCTGCGGATCTCGTCGGCCACGTCGCGCCCGTTCACGGTCACGCGCTCGCGCGGGTCGATCCGCGCAGCCCTCGCGATCGCGGCCGGCAAGCGTTCGGGGTCCTCCAGCCACAGCAGCGCCACCGCGCGGTACATCGCGCCGCTGTCCAGGTAGGCGAAGTCGAGCTCGCGCGCCACGCCGCGCGCGACCGTCGACTTGCCCGCCGCGGCGGGCCCGTCGATCGCGATCACCATCGAGTCACGCCACGAGCTCGCGCAGGTCCTCGACGAAGCCCGGGTAGGAGACCGCCGCGCTGTCCATGCCGATCACCTCCACGCCCTCGCGCGAGGCCAGCCCCGCGACCGCGCCCATCATCGCCAGGCGGTGGTCCCCGGCGGCGTCGATAACGCCTCCGCGCAGGCTTCCCTTCCCTCTCACCGCGAAGCCGTCCTCGCTGGCTTCGATGTCTGCCCCCAGCCCGCGCAGGCCGTCCACCACGCAGGCGATGCGGTCTGACTCCTTAACGCGCAGCTCCTGCGCGCCGCGCACCACGGTTTCACCCTCGGCAAAGCAACCCACCAGCGCCACGAGCGGCAGCTCGTCGATCGCCAGCGGAACCTCCTCGGGCTCCACCACGGTCCCCTCCAGCGCGCCGTGGGCCACGTCGAGGTCGCTCACCGGCTCGTCCGGCGCGAGCTCGCCGGACTCGTCCTCGAGGTCGCCGAGCACGATGCCGCGCATGCGCCGCAGGATGCGAAAGAAGCCACACCGCGTCCAGTTGGTGCCCACGTCGCCGATCAGAAGGCGCGAGCCTGGCACCAGCACGCCGGCCGCCACCATGAACGCGGCGGAGCTCGGGTCTCCGGGCACGACCACGCTGCCGAGCAGCAGCTCATCGACGTTCACCACCGTCACGTGGCGTCCGTTGCGATGCACGCCCGCACCCGCCTTGAGCAGCATGCGCTCGGTGTGGTCGCGGCTGCGCGAGGGCTCGCCCACCGTCGTCGCTCCGTCGGCGGCGAGCGCCGCCAGCAGCACGCACGACTTCACCTGCGCGCTGGCCACGGGCAGCTCGTAGGAGATGGCGCGCAGGCGCTCGCCGCGCACGGTAAACGGCGGAAAGCGCCCGTTGCGAGCCGACAGCTCGGCGCCCATCTCGCGCAGCGGCTCAGCGATCCGGTCCACCGGCCGGCGGCGGATCGACTCGTCTCCGTCCAGCGTGAAGCTGCGCCCCTCCTGCGCCGCAAGCCATCCGGGCAGCAGCCGCAGCAGCGTACCCGCGTTGCCCACGTCGATCGTGTGTTGCGGGTCGCGCGCCTCGCGCAGCCCCGTCCCGCGCACCACCACTTCGTCGCGGTCGACCTCGACCAGCGCGCCGAGCGCGCGCACCGCTTCGAGCGTTCGCAGCGTGTCCTGCGCCTGCAGGTAGCGATCGATGTGCACCGGCTCAGACGACATCGCTCCGAGCAGCGCCGCGCGGTGGGAGACCGACTTGTCCGGCGGCGGGCGCAGCTCTCCCTGCAGCGCCGAGGCCGGGTCGAAGCGCATGCTTGGCGCGCTCACGTCTCGGCCACGGGTAAGCCCAGGCCGGCGATGAGCGCAAGCGCCTGGGAGGCCTGCTCGTCGCCGCCGATCCACAGCGACACCACGCCCTGGCTGTTGTCGGGCGACGGCGACAGCGACATGTCGGCGATGTTCACGCCCGCGCGTCCGAGCGCGAGCGCGATGTCTGCGATCACCCCGGGCCGGTTGGGGACCGATGTGCGCAGCTCGTGCATCGGACCCGCGTCGCGTCCCGCGCCGAGGACGGCCTCGCGGCTGTCGCGCGCGGCGTCGTTCCACGCGGTCACCGCTTCGCGGTCGCCGCCGGCGAGCATCGCCCGCGCCTCGCCCAAGCCGGCCACGAAGGCGTCGATACTGTCCAGGAGCGCGTCGCGGTTTGACAGATAGATGTCGGGCCAGATCGCGCTGTTGGCGCCCGCGACGCGTACCCAGTCGCGAAAGCTCGGGCCCACCGCGAGCAGGCGGCCGCGCTCGCCGCTGGTTGTGAGGTCGCGCGCCTGCGTCGCGAGCACGTTTGCCAGCACGTGCGGCAGATGCGACACGCCCGCCAGCAGCCGGTCGTGCTCGCCGGCGTCGATCGCCCTGGGCTGGGCGCCGATGCGCCGCAGCAGCCCGTGCAGGCGCTCATACAGCACACCGGCGGTGTTGCCCTGCGCGGGCGTCAGGTACCACGTGGCGCCGTCGAAAAGGTCCTCGCGCGCGTGGTCTACCCCGACCGTCTCCGCGCCCGCGAGCGGATGCCCGCCGATGAACCGCTCGTCCGCCCCGGCCTGCGCGACGACGCGCTTGGTGGAGCCCACATCGGAGACCACGCAGTCCGCCCCGGCGCTCTGCAGCGCGAGTCCCACCGTGTGCGCGAGCACGCCAACCGGCGTCGCCACGAACACGACCTGCGCGCCGGCCACCGCGGCGGGCACGTCAGCGGCGCGGCTGTCTATCGCGTCGCGCGCAAGCGCGTGCTCGAGCACGCGCCCGTCCGGGTCAAAGCCGCAAACCTCGGCCCCCGCGCGGCGTTTGGCCGACAACCCGATCGAGCCGCCGATCAGGCCGACGCCAAGGATCGCGACCCTCAACGGCTGCAGGCGCCGGCGGCGCGGCTGCGACGCAGATGCGCGGGGACGCCACCCATCAGACCGCGCTCAGCGCCTTGCCTCCCAGCGCCGCAGCGCGCTCGACGAGCGCGAGGTAGTCCGCGAAGCCATCCGCGCGCAACGCCTGCGGGCCGTCGCACACCGCCTCGTCGGGGTTGGGGTGGGTCTCGACGATGATCCCGTCGGCCCCCGCCGCGGCCGCCGCCAGCGACAGCGGCAGAACCAGCTCGCGGCGCCCCGCCGCGTGGCTCGGATCGACGATCACCGGCAGGTGCGTGAGTTCCTTGAGGATCGGCACCGCCATCAGGTCGAGCGTCACGCGGCGATGGTCGGTCTCGAACGTGCGTATGCCGCGCTCGCACACCATCACCGAGCGGTTGCCTTCCTTGAGGATGTACTCGGCCGCCATCAGCAGCTCGTCAAGCGGCGCCGACAGGCCGCGCTTGAGCAGCGCCGGGCAGCCCGAGCGCCCGATCTCGGCGAGCAGCGGGTAGTTCTGCATGTTGCGCGCCCCGATCTGGATCACGTCGGCGACCTCTAGCACCGCGTCCAGGTCGCGCACGTCCATCAGCTCGGTGACGATCGGCAGCCCCGTCTCGGCCTTTGCCTCGGCGAGCAGGCGCAGGCCCTCCTGGCCGAGCCCCTGGAAGGCGTAGGGCGAGGTGCGCGGCTTGTACGCGCCGCCGCGGAACAGCGTGCCCCCCGCGTCGCGCACCACGCGCGCGGTCTGCAGCGTCTGCTCGCGCGATTCCACCGTGCACGGGCCCGCGATCAGGGCGAAGTTCTCGCCCCCGACCTTGCGCCCGTCGATGTCGAGCACGGAGTAGTCGCCGTGGGTGATCTGCAGCGACGCGAGCTTGTAGGGCTTGAGGATCGGCACGACCCGGTCCACTCCGGGCTGGCCCTCCAGGCCCAGGCTCTCGATGCTCACGTCCTGCTCGACGTCGCCGATCGCTCCGATCACTGTCACGCGCGCGCCACGGCTGCGATGGGCGAGCGCGCCTGCTCGCTCGATCTTCTTTACGACCGCGTCTACCTGGTCGTCGGTCGCGGTCTCCTTCATCACGATCATCATCAACTCATCCTTTCAACAAAGCCCAGAGATGTCAGTCCGCCCGCCGTAGGTTGCGGCGGCGGAGGCTTGTCTCCGTGAGGGGCGCGGCGGGCGCTTGGCTGAGCCGCGAGCGGGCGCGTGGCCCTTGAGAGCGGCGCTCGGCCCCGAGGGGCCCTGGGCGAGGAGCGGGCCCGCTCACGGACGGGCCGGGTGCCTCGAAGCGCCTAGCTAAATCGCCAGGCGTAGGCGTACGACCAGGTGGCGCATTCAGCGCCGCAGCGCGCGGATGAAGCTGACCGTGCAGACATGGCCGTGTGGCTGCTTTGTAGCAGCTTTACAGCACCTCGGCAAGCGCCTCCAGGAAGCGCTCGTTCTCCTCGGAGGTGCCGTACGTCACGCGCAGCGCGCCCTCCTGTCCCAGCGCGCTCCCGGCGCGCACGAGCACGCCGCGCTCCTGCAGCCCGCGCATCACCTGCTCCTCGTCGCGGCCCTCGCCGAGGTGAAACCAGCAGAAGTTGGCCTGCGACTCGGCGACCGCCAGGCCGAGCGCGCGCAAGCGCTCGTCCATCGCGATGCGCTCGGCGATCGTGCGCGTGACGCGGTCGGTCACCGCGTCCTTGTGCGCGAGCGCCTCCACGGCGGCCGCTTGCGCGACCGCGTTGCAGAAAAACGGCTGGCGCACCTGGTCGACCGCCCGCGGCACATCTTCAGAGCCGCACAGCGCAAAGCCCACCCGCAGCCCGCACAGCCCGTGCACCTTGGAGAATGTGCGCAGCAGCACCAGGTTGGGGTGCTCGGACAGCAGCGCGATCGACGAGTCGGGGTCCTCGAGCAGGTTGAACTCGCAGTAGGCCTCGTCCACGACCACGCACACGTGCTCGGGCACTTCGGCGAGGAAGTCGGCGATGCTGGCAAGCGGGATCGCGGTGCTCGTGGGGTTGTTGGGGTTGCACACGATCACCAGGCGCGTGGCGACCGTGATCTCGCGCCGCATCGCGTCCAGGTCGTGGCGCTCGTCGGCGTCAAGCGCCACCGTGACCGCGCGCGCGCCCGACGCCGCGGCGAGGTGCGGGTAGACCGAGAACGACGGCCACGCGTACACGAGCTCCGCGCCGGGCTCCAGCAGCGCCTCGCCCAACGCCAGCAGGATGTCGCACGAGCCGTTGCCGATCGCGATGCGCGCTTGCGGCACCTCGTAGCGCTCGCTCAGCGATGAGCGCAGGTGCGAGCTGTAGGGATCGGGGTAGCGGTTCAGCGTCGCCAGCACGCGCTGGATCGCCTCGCGCACCTCGGGCAACGGCGGGTACGGCGACTCGTTGCTGGCCAAGCGCACCGGCGGCACGCCGTCGGCGTAGCCACCCGCCACGGGGTAGGCGGGGATTCGCCGAATCCGCTCCGAGAACTCCAGTGCCACCGGCCTATTGTGCCGCCTGCAGGTCGCTGCGCAGGGCGCTCGCTTCGCGCAGGTACACGTGCTGTGCGCGATGCCCCTCCGCCGCGTGGTAGTGGATCAGCACCCTGATCACGCGCGGCATCGCGGTTGGCACGTCGATCTCGCGCGCGCAGAGCAGCGGCACCGACTCAAAGCCCACCGCACGCGCGGCCGCGGCGGGAAAGTCTGCGTCCAGGTCCTCGGTCGCGGTGAAGATGCAGCTGACCACGTCGGCGGGCTCCAACGAGTTGCGCTTCATGATCTCGCGCATCAGCTCGCCGGTCGCCTCTGCGATCGCGCCCTCGTCGTTGCGATCGACGCTGATCGCGCCGCGAAGTGCATATAGCCGCATAGCGCGCGATTGTGTCAGAGCTCTCTCAGGCTCCGAAGCTCTGACGGGCTCAAGCGCCGGTGCTCGCCGGGTTTGAGGCGACCGAGCTTCAGCGGCCCGAACTGCACGCGCGCAAGCGACGCCACCGGATACCCGACCGCGGCACACATGCGCCGCACCTGGCGGTTTTTGCCTTCGCTCACGGTCAGCTCGATCTCGTGGGGTCCGAGCTTGCGCACCTTCGCCGGCGCGGTGCGGCCCTCGCGGAGGCGCACGCCGGCTCGCAGCTTCTCAAGCGCAGCCGCGCCGATCGGTCTGCCCGCCAGGCGCACGCGATACACCTTCCGAACTTCAAAGCTCGGGTGCGTGAGGCGGTTGGCGAGCGCGCCGTCGTTGGTGAGCAGGATCAGTCCGCTCGAGTCAGCATCCAGGCGCCCCACGGGGTAGAGGCGCAGCTTTCGCTCGCCGACCAGGCCGACCACGGTTGCGCGCCCGTGCGTGTCGCGCGCCGTGGAGACCACGCCCACCGGCTTGTGCAGCGCAATGCAAACGCGCTGCTCCGCGCCGACCAGCCGGCGTCCGTCGAGCGCGACGCGGGAGCGCCCGTCGACGGCGGTCGCCGGGTCGGTGACGGTCTCGCCGTCCACGGCCACGCGTCCCGCAGCGATCATCGCCTCCGCGCTGCGGCGCGAGCCCGCGCCGGCGTGCGCCAGGTACTTCGCCAGCCGCATGCTCTCGCTCGCCGACTCGCCCGCCACGTGCTGCAACGATAGGAGCAGCCCCGCGCGGCGTCTGGCCGCGGTGCGGGTTTCCAGATGGACTTGAAGCTACTCGAGCGCGCGTTGGTCGAACGCGGCCAACCCCCCTTTCGCGCCCGCCAGGTGTGGGCGTGGGCGGCGCATGGCGCGAGCTCCTACGAGCAGATGACCGACCTGCCCTCCTCGCTGCGCGCCGAGCTGCAGCGCGAGCTGCCGTTCTCGAGCGTCAGTCTCGCGGCCGAGCGAAGCGCCTCCGACGGCACCGTGAAGGCGCTGTTTCACACCGCCGACGGGCATCCGCTCGAGACCGTGCTGATGCGCTACCCCCCGCCGCGCGGCGGTCGTGGTGATCGGGGCGGTGGCGGCGGCCGGGGCGGTGGCGCCGGTCGCGCGAGTCACGGCGGCCACACGGGTCGCGCGAGCGGGCGAGCGCCGGCGACTGGCGGCCCGCGCTGGTCGCTGTGCCTGTCGTCGCAGTCGGGCTGTCCGCTGACGTGCAGCTTCTGCGCCACCGGCGCGATGCGCTTCGCGCGCAACCTCAGCGCGTCGGAGATCCTCGACCAGGCGCTTCATTTCCTGCGCCGCGGCAAGCTTGGCCGAGCGCGCGCGAGCCACTGCGTGTTCATGGGCATGGGCGAGCCGATGCTCAACCTCGACAGCGTGCTCGCCGCGTGCGAGCGGCTGCCGGACCTCGGCATCGCTCACCGCCACACCGCGATCTCCACCGTCGGCTGGATCCCCGGCATCGAACGCCTCGCCCGCCAGCCGATGCCGCTGCGCCTCGCGCTGTCGCTGCACGCCGCCGAGGACGCGCTGCGCTCGCAGCTGATGCCGGTCAACGATCGCTATCCGCTCGCCGACGTGATCGACGCGGCGTGCGAGTTCTTTGCGCGCAAGCGCCGCCGCGTGTTCGTCGAGTACGTGATGCTCGCCGGCGTCAACGACCGCTACGAGCAGGCGGTAGCTCTGGCCGGCGCGCTGGCGCGCCACGACGAGCGCGAGCAGCCGATCTTCAAGGTCAACCTGATCCCGTACAACCCCACGCCAAGCGCCGCCGGCTACCGCTGCTCCAGCCCCGAGGCGATCGCCGCCTTCCGCGCGCCGCTGCGCGAGCGCGGGATACCGGTCACCGTACGCCTCGTGCGCGGACGCGAGATCGACGCCGCGTGCGGGCAGCTGGCGGCGCGCGCCGGAGCGCCTTAGGTGGGAGGCGGCCCGGCACCGGACAAACCGGCCCTGGCGGGAGACGGGCCCCGCCCGACGGGCCCTAGCCGGGAGACGGCCCGGCGCCCGCGCGCGCCTCGCCCGCGCGAAGCAGGCGCTCGCGCAGGTCTGCCTGCTCCTGCGGCGTAGGGTCCCACTGCGCGACGTCGGGCAGCTCCGCGAGCGTGCGCAGCCCGAACAGCTTCAGAAACTGCGTGGTCGTGCGGTAGAGCACCGCGCCGAACTGAGAATGGCCCGCCGGCTCGATCAGCCCGCGGTCGAGCAGCGTGGCGGCGGCCGAGTCGGCGTTGACGCCGCGGATGCGTGTTATCTCGGGGCGCGAGATCGGCTGCATGTAGGCGACGATCGCAAGCGTCTCAGCCTGCGCCGGCGTGAGCGTGGCCAGTCGCGGGCGGCTGAACAGCCTGCGCGCGGCCTCCTCGGAGGCGGGGTCGCTGGTGAGCGTCCAGCCGCCGCCGAGCTCGCGCAGGCGGATTCCAGACCGCCCCGGCGCGGGCCTGTCGGCGATCGCCGCCAGCGCCGCCACCACCTCGCCCTCGTCCGCCTGCGTGGCCTCGGCCAGCTCCGCGGAGGTCAGCG
>DASZFR010000088.1:0-6897 GCA_035939635.1 Solirubrobacteraceae bacterium | reverse complement strand
CGCGCGTTCGACGGGCGTGCGGTGGCAGTGAAGCCGTCCGGGCTGACCGGCGGCAAGGGCGTGAAGGTGATGGGCCCGCACCTCGCCGATCACGGCGAGGCACGCGCATACGCGCTCAGTCTTCTCGAGAGGCGCTCCGAGCTCGATTCCGTGCTGATCGAGGAGAAGGTGCAGGGCGCGGAGTTCACGATCCAGGCGATCAGCGACGGACGCAGCGTGGTGTTTCCGCCCAGCACCTACGACTACCCCTTCCGTTTCGACGGCGACAGCGGCCCCGGCACGGGCGGCATGGGCTCGCTCAACGTGGACGCACCCGCGCTGCCGTTCATGAGCATGCGCGACTACGAGCAGGCGTGTTCGATCATCGAGCTGGTGATCGAGCGCCTCGCCGACGAAGGCCGTCGCTTCAACGGGGTGATGAACAGCGGCTTCTTCGCGACCGCCGACGGCGTGAAGGTCATCGAGTTCAACGCGCGTTTTGGCGACCCCGAGTGCATGAACATCATGTGCCTGCTCGACGGCAGTTGGCCGCATGTCATGCAACGCATCTGCGCCCAGTCGCTGACGGCGGCCGACGTGCCCCTTACAGACGACGCGTCGGTGGTGCTGTATCTCGTCTCGCCCGACTACGCGCTGGCTCCTGGCGATCCGATCACCTTCGAGCTCGACGAGCGCGCGATCGAAAACGACGCAGCGCACGTGTTCTTCTCCTCTGCGGTCGCGGTCGGCGAGCGCACGTTTCGCACCGTCGGCACCTCGCGCGCGGTCGCGCTTGCGGCCAGCGCGCCAACCCTGGCGGCCGCGCGCGAGCGCGTGGTGGCCGGCGCTGCGACCGTGCCGCAGCTTCAGTGGCGCCGCGACGTGGGCGATGAGCGCTACCTGCAGGGCCTGCAGCACCTGCTCGCGCCCCAGCCGGCGCAGCGCTACGTGTAAACATGGCCCCACAGTGATCGTCGAGCGGGCAAGCAACCCTCAGTTCGTCTCAAACACCTACCTGGTCGACGACGGTCAGGGAGGGCCTGCGTTCTTTGTCGACGCCGGCGGACCGGTGGCTCCGCTGATTGCCGCCGCCGAGCGCCGTGACTTGCAGCCGACGCACGTGCTGCTCACGCACCACCATTTCGACCACGTCTGCGAGCTCGAGCAGCTGCGCGCGCGCTGGCCCGCGCTGAAGGTTCTGATCAGCCCCCGCGAGCGTGAGTTGTGGCGGGGCCCGGACGGCGGGGCGGGGGAGAGCGCGGCGGATGGCGGTGCAGACACGATCGAGGCTGGACAGCCCCTTCGCTTCGGCGCGCTCGAGGTGTGCCCCCTGGCCACGCCGGGCCACACGGCGGGCATGCTCTCGTTTCTAGTCGGTGAGGACGGCGACGGCGAGATGGACGCTGCGCGTCAAGGCAAACGGCCGTCCGGCGCGCCGCCGGGGGGCTTTAGGGCCGCGTCCGCGGCCGTATTCACCGGCGACACGCTGTTTCAGGGCTCGGTGGGCGGGGTCAAAGCGCCGGGCCACACCACCTACGCCGACCTGCGCGACTCGATCATGGGCACGCTGATGGAGCTCGCGCCCGAGACAGTGATCTATCCCGGCCACGCCGATGCCACCACCGTGGCGCGCGAGTGGGAGTCAAATCCGTTCATCCGCGTGTGGCGCGGCCTCGACCGCGAGGGCGGCGAGCGCTGCACCGCGCTGGGCAAAGAAGCCACGCTTGTGCTTCTCGGCAGCGACTACGACGGCGGCACCAAGGCCTGGATACGGTGGCCCGACGGCTCTGATGACATCGTGCCGGGCTCGCGCGTGCAGCGGGCGCCGTGAGCCGCGGCCGTTTCTAGGATTGACCTGGCCATGGCACGCGAGAAGATTCCCAGCTCGCGCGTGCGCCGCACCGGCACGGTAGCCACGCTCGCCGCCAGCGAGGCGGTCAAGCAGTTCGGCACGCGCGCGGCCAACCTCGCTCGCAGCGAGTCGGCCTCCGAGGAGGCGATGGCGCGGCGCCAGCTCGAGACCGCCAAGCAGATCGTCGCGGTGCTCGGCACCATGAAGGGCGCCGCGATGAAGCTCGGGCAGGTGATGTCCTTTCTGGACGTCGGCCTGGTCCCCGAAGAGCACCGCGAGGAGTTTCAGCGCGAGCTGGCCAAGCTTCGCGACGCCGCGCCCACCGTCTCGTTTCGCCAGATGCGACGCGTGATCGAGGACGACCTCGAAGAGGAGATCGGCGACGTGTTCGCGTCGTTTGACACCGATCCGGTCGCCGCGGCCTCGATCGGCCAGGTCTATCGCGCCACGCTGCACGACGGCCGGGAGGTGGCGGTCAAGGTGCAGTACCCCGGGGTGGCGGGGGCTGTGCGCGCCGATCTGCAGAACCTCGAGATGATCATGCGCCTGCTCAAGCGGATGACACCCGGGCTCGACGTGAAGGCGATCGCCGAGGAGATCCGGGAGCGCATCGGCGAGGAGCTGGACTACGAGCTGGAGGCCTCAAACCAGCGCTCGCTGGCGCGCATCTTCGCCGGGCACCCCTTCATCGTGGTCCCCGACGTGGTCTCCAACCTCTCGCGCGAGCGCGTGCTCGTCAGCGAGTACGTGCACGGCGTGGGTTTCGAGGAGCTCAAGGGTGCCGCCCAGGACGTGCGCGACCGCGTCGGCGAGATCGTTTTTCGCTTCTTCGCCGGGTGCCTTTACCGGCACCACCAGTTCTCCGGCGATCCCCACCCGGGCAACTTCTTGCTGCTCGACGACGGGCGGATGGCATTTTTGGACTTTGGCTTGTTCAAGCGCATGGACGCCGATGCCGTCGAGCTCGAGCTGGCCTGCCAGCGTGCCGTGAGCGAGGGCAATGCCGCCGAGCTGCACCGCCTGCTGGCGGCATCGGGCTTCTTGCCCGAACCCGAGCGCGTGGACGCCGACCACCTGCTCGCGTTCATCGAGGACGCGATCTGGTGGTACACCACGGCCGATGAAACGGTCGCGCTCACGCCCGACATAGCCACCAACGTGATGATCGAGAGCTCTGACCCTCGCTCCAGCCACTTTCGCGAGATGCGCCACCAGGACATGCGCGCTGAACATCTGTTCGGCCGGCGCATGGAGATGCTCACGCTCGCTGTGCTCTCACAGCTGCGCGCCGCCGCCAACTGGCACCGCGTGGCGCGCGAGTGGATGTACGGCGATGAGCCGGTGACCGAGCTCGGCCGCCAGGAGGCCGAGTTCTACGGGCGCACCGGCGTCGGCGCCGCCGGCTGAGCCAAGCCGGCGCGGCGCCACGGCCTCGCGCTCGCACCAGCCGCTCCGCGCTCACCGCGTGCCCGGCCTCGCCGGGCGAGCTATACGCGCCGCTTATGGCAGCGCCGGGAAAACGTATTAGACACAGGGCTCCGATGCGGATAAACCTCCCAGTTACATCATGCCGGTGGTTGTTCTCCTTCCGTACCTCGTCCTCGCAGCCTGGCTGACCGTCGCGACGCTCGTCGTGGCGGTCTGCCGGGCCGCTTCCGACGGCGACAGGTCGGCGGGGGGCGGGGCGTCGCAACCGGCGGGCGGGGGTCGCGAGAGCGCCGCCGTGACGCGACGCCCGCGCCGGCCGGTGGCCTGCCCGGAGCCATCCCCGGCTCCCGCCGGACGCGCGCCTCTGATATAAGCGAGGCTTATACAAGAGGCCTCGTGGAGGCTCGCTGCGCGTTTGGGCGCCGGGTTTCCTGGATAGTGGTGGCTACGGGGCCTCCACCCACTGGGCGGATCGCATGACCGAGATCCGCCAGCTGCGCTACTTCGTGACGGTGGCCCAAGAGGGTCAGATGACGCGCGCGGCCGCCAAGCTCCACCTCGCGCAGCCGGCGCTCTCGCAGGCGGTCTCCCAGCTCGAGGCGCGCTTGGGCGTGGAGCTGTTCGAGCGACACGCGCGCGGAGTGAGCCTGACGCCCGCGGGCGAGGCCTACCTGACCAAGGCCAGCGTGGTGCTCGCGGCGCTCGCCGACGCCGAGCTGACCGCCCAAGCGGCGGCGCGAGCCGCCAGCCGCGCGATCGAGTGGGGCTTCATCGGCTCGCCGCCCATGGTGGAGGCTCCCCAGCTTTTCGGCGCGTTCACTGCCTCGTGCCCGGACGCGTCCGTGTCGTTTCGCGAGTTGTCCTTCCCGCGCGCGTCCACCGCGGCGTGGCTCGCCCAGGTGGACGTCGCGCTGAGCTATTCGCCCACGCCGCATCCCGACGTCGACATGCAGCCGTTGCGCGACGAGGCCCGCGTCGCGCTGGTGGGCAGCGGGCATCCGCTTGCCCGCCGCCGCGAGCTCGCGGTCGCGGACTTGCTCGACGAGACGTTCTGCGGCACTGATCCTGCGCTCGAGCCCGCGCGCGCCGGGTTCTGGCGCCTCGATGACCATCGCGGGCGCCCCGCGCCGAACGTGAGCAACGACCGCACGAGCAACCCGCAGGAGGTGATCGCGGTGGTCGCGTCGGGCAGGGCGATCACCGTGGCACCGGCGTCGAACGCGCGCAACGTCCTCAACGGATTGCCAGGAGCCGGCGTGGTAGCGGTGCCCCTGCGCGACGCCAATCCCACCGTGCTCTCGCTGGTTTGGCGCCGCGACAACCGCAACCCGCTGCTGGGCCAGCTCGTCGCCGCCGCACGCACGATCGCGGAAGGCCCCGAGCCGGCAAGGGATGCTTCGAGCAGCTTGGCCTAGAGCGTCTGGATCTGAACGAGGCTCGTCGTCCCGGGGCGCCCCGACGGCAGGCCCGCCGTGATGCCCACGCGCTGGCCGGGCTCGCACCAGCCAAGCTCCACGACGCGCTGCGCTGCATCGGCGATCAGCGCCTCGGTCGTCTCGTGCCGGCGCATCGACGCGGCGCGCACGCCCCACATCAGCCCGCAGCGCCTCACGGTCTCTTTGCCCGGGGACAGCGCGTAGATCGGTACGACTGGGCGGTGCGCGGAGACCAGCCGCGCCGAGCGCCCCGACAGGGTTGGAACGATCAGCGCGTTGAGGCGAAGCTCGCGCGCGGCGATGCAGAGGTTGTGCGCGATCGTGTACGCGGGGTCCGATTCGGTGCGTCGCACGCGCGAGCTGTTCCAGCGGTCATACGGCGCGACCGTCTCAGCCTGCTCTGCGACCGCGGCCATCATCCGCACGGCCTCGACCGGATAGGACCCGATCGCGGTCTCCTGCGAGAGCATCACCGCGTCGGTGCCGTCCAGGATCGCGTTGGCCACGTCGGCGACCTCGGCCCTGGTCGGGCGCGTGGACGCGATCATCGAGTCGAGCATCTGCGTGGCGGTGATCGACGGCCGCGCCATCCAGCCGGCCAGCTCGAGCAGCTGCTTCTGCACTATCGGCACGCGCTCTATCGGCAGCTCGATCCCCAGGTCGCCGCGCGCGATCATCACGCAGTCGGCGACCCTGACGATCTCCGCCGCGCGCTGCACGGCCACCGGGCGCTCCATCTTGGCGATCAGCGGCAGGCGCGTGTGGCCGCGAACGTGTTCCACGTCCTCCGGTCGCTGCACGAATGAGAGCGCGACCATGTCTACGCCGATCGACTCGCCGTGGCGCAGCATCTCCAGGTCCTCCTCGGCCAGCGACGGGAGCGTCTCGATCGCCCCGGGCACGTTCAGCCCCTGGCGCGAGGCCACCGCGCCGCCGATCTCGACCTCGGTTTCGACCTCGTGGCGATCCGCGCGCACGGCAGTGGCCCGAAGCCTCACCGAGCCGTCGGCGAGGTACAGCACCGCGCCCGGCTCGATCGCGTCGGCGAGGCCCGCCCACGACATGCTCATGCGGTGCGCGTCGCCCTCGCCGTCCTCGCTGCCCCCCACGAGCGTCAGGGTGTCGCCCGGCGTGAGCTCGGCGATGTCGTCCTTCAGCGGCCCGATGCGCAGCTTCGGCCCTGGCAGGTCCTGCAGGATCGCGACCGCCCGCCCCGCGTCGCCGGCGGCTCGGCGCACGCGCTGCACGGTCTGGGCGTGTTCCTCAAGCGTTCCGTGCGAGTAGTTCACGCGTGCCACGTCCATCCCGGCGTCGATCAGCGCGCGCAGCGTCTGCGGGTCGCGCGAAGCGGGGCCGATGGTGGCGACGATCTTGGTGCGGCGCATCGAGGTCACGGTATCGGTCGCGGCCGTCGCGACCGGTGCCTTTGGCGAGTGCAGACGCGGCGTCGCTCGCGACCCACGCACGCGGCGGGCCGGAGAACGCCTGCGATCATCTGGCGGTGGCTGCATCACGACGGATGCCGCGTCCCGGAGCGCCCGCGCGCATCCTGCACTTCGGCGGCACGGTGCAGCCGGCGGTGATCGTGGCGGTGCACGAGCACGGGCGCAGGCTTGTGGTGCGCGGCGACGAAGGCGAGGAGCTGGAGTTCGTGCTCAGCCGCTCGAGCGCCCGCTACGTGTCGGCGGCCGGAGTGCACGGACCGCGGCTCGCGCTCCAAGGCGAGCGCTAAAGATCCGCCTCCCACCACCGAGCTGGGGGCGGCTACGGCGCGCGCAGCTCGGGAAAGTGCTCGGCGCAGTGTTCGCGCAGCACCTCGCGCACCCACGCACGCTCCGCGGGGCTCGCGGCGCGGAAGCGCGCAAGCAGCTCCTTCTGTCGCTCGATCGGCGCGCCGGCAATGTCCCAGCGCAGCGCGAGACGCTCGAACAGGAGCTCCACGGCGCGCTGCCACGCGTCCTCTCGCGACAGTGGGTTGCCGCGCAGCGCCTCGCTGTACTCGCGGCGCGAGCCGGGGGTGAGCGAGCCGCGCAGCGTGAGCACGTTGCCATTGTCGTCGGCGTATTCGCTCGCCGGCGCGCGCAGCTTGGCCTGGCGGCGACGGCTCCTAGCCACCGCGTCTTGGGCCGGGCCGCGGCCGCGGGCGCCGGCTGCCGGCCCGCCGGCCGTCGGCGCGTCCGCCCGCAGCGCGACGGTCAGCGC
>DASZFR010000087.1:0-2153 GCA_035939635.1 Solirubrobacteraceae bacterium | reverse complement strand
CCGGGGGCTGGCTCCGGAACCCCCTTGCCTCACGGCGCCACGCTCGGCGGGCGGCCTACGGGATCTGCAGGATGAAGTCCTGCCTGACGCTGTGGCCAGGCGGGATTTGGACTGACATCGACTTCGTGGCGTGCCGGCCGTTGACGGTGGCGTCCCCGAACGTTCCGGCGATCGTGTAGGAGCCCGCCGGCAGCGGGATCGTCACGAAGTGCCCGTCAGTGGACGTGGCTGTCGCGACGAGCGCGCCGGTAGCGGGGTTGAGAACCCGCACGGTGCCTGCGCCGGGGAGCGGTTCCGGGCGCCGGCAGCCGGGGGACGAGTAAAACCTGTGGGGGCCGCCGTTGAGGAAGAAGCCGCTGACCAGCTCGGTCGGTCCGGACGTGATGCGCGGCTCACCGCCGCGTGGTCCTTCAGCCCCCATCCCGCTGCACAAAGGGTTGATCCACAAAGTGATGCTCGAGGCGCGTCTGCCCGCGGCAGGAGACTGGCGCGCCACCGTCTGGAACACGGCGAGTTGCACCGGGGCACCCCCGAGGCGGATTCTGCAGCCGGCATGATTGGCGCGTTCTCTGGCGACGCTGAGCCTCAGTCGCACCAGACGCGGAGCCCGGCAGCCGCCGCCCGCCCCCGCGGCGCCACGCGCACTCGCCGCCGCCGCGAGCAAGATGACACCGACTGCAAGTGGCGCCGCCCGCCTCACACCTTGCATCATCTCACCGACGCCCGCGCGCACCAACCTGTCAGCAAACGTAGGCGGACGGGCCATCATGGAGTGCCATGGCCGACGACTCCAGCAACGGACACTCCGCACAACTAGGCACCGTTCGACACGTCTACACGCGCACGGACGCACCGCGTAAACGAGCAGGTGTCCGAAAACGCCTCGCGATAGTCGCGGGCGTCGTGGTGTTTCTCGCGATCAGCGCTCTGCTCGCGCGGTTTCTCTCGGTGGAGAACGACGAACGCGACAAGGACCTCGCGGTGCTGCAGGCGCAGGCCCGCGGCGACGCGGCGGGGATGCTCGCGCAGCTGTCGGGCTGCAGCCGCAGCGCCGCGTGCGTGACTGCGGTGCGCGGCGACGCCAAGAGCCTGCGCCGTCCCGGCGCGGTGAAGATCCTGTCGCTGAAATCGTCCACCGCGTACGCGCTCAACGGCGCGACGGGCAAGACGCGCGTGGCGTGGACGGTCATCGGCCGGCTGCCCGTCGTGCAGTGCATCGAGGTGCGCCGCACGGGCAACCCGGTGAGCGGCATCGACGTGACGCTGCTGTCGCTCAGCGCTCCGATTGAAAACGAAGCGGATTGCTAGAGTCAGGCGCCGCATGGCGACGACCGCCACAAGGCTCGAGGTGAGCAGCCGCGAAGCGCAGGGCTCGCGAGAGGCGCGCCGGCTACGCCGCTCGGGAAGGGTCCCGGGCGTGGTCTACGGCGGCGACGAGCAGGCGCTTTGCTTCGACGTCGGCGCGCGCGAGCTGCGTCTTGCGCTCGCGTCCGCCGGCGCGGTGCTCGACCTGAGCATCGACGGCAGCAGCCCGACGCCGGTGGTCCTCAAGGAGGCCCAGCGCGATCCTGTGCGCGGGCAGACCACGCACGTGGACCTGCTGCGCGTGCGCCTCGACCAGGAGATCAGCGCGACCGTGCCGCTCGAGCTCAGCGGTGTCGAGGACGCGCCGGGCGTGAAGGAAGGCGGCGTGCTCGAGCAGATAACGCGCGAGCTCAACGTGGAAGCGCTGCCGACGGCGATCCCGGAGTCGATCGTGCACCCCGTGGGCGACATGCAGATCGGCGACACGATCGCGCTCACCGCGGTGACGATGCCCGCGGGCGTCACGTTGCTGGACGACGCGGAGGAGACGGTCATCGCCACGCTCTCGCCGCCGCGGCTGCAGGTGGAGGAGGAGCCGGACGTGGAGGCCGAGACCGAGCTCGTGGGCGAGGCGGCGGAGGGCGCCGAGGCGCCGGAGGGTGGCGAGCAGGCAGCCGACGAGGGTTCCGCCGGCGGGGAGTAGCAGCTCCTGCGCAAACTGCTGGGCGCCGCGCGCGGCCCCGCCGTCGACTGGCTGGTGGTGGGGCTCGGCAACCCGGGCCGCGAGCACGAGCGCGATCGCCACAACGTCGGCTTCATGGTCGTCGAACGGCTGCGCGAGCGATGGC
>DASZFR010000086.1:0-21187 GCA_035939635.1 Solirubrobacteraceae bacterium | reverse complement strand
GGACTCGCCGTAGACGGCGAGTCGATCCCCTACGTCGCCGGCTGGGGCGAAGACGGGGCGCTCGCGGCCGTCACCGAGTTCGCCGAGACGATCGATCGCATCGCGCGCCGTATCGAGGAGGCGCTGCAGCCGCCCGACGAGTCGGCGACCTGAGTTAGCGTTCGAATCCGAACTCGCGGGCGGCGGTGGCGCGCGGTGTTTCAGGAGTTGATACGGCGCCCGCGGAGGCTGTTTCAGTGTGCGTTGCTTGGGGTGCGCGTGTGTCCGCAGGGGTTACGGGAGTCGACAGCACGCCTTCGCTCGCGGCCTCACGGGAAGAGCTGCGAGGCGAGATGTTGCCTCGCGCTATCCGGCGCTGAGTGCGTGGCCTGCTCGACGGTGACCTTGGGTGAGCGGCACGCGCCGTTCGCGTGCGCCCTGCCGCTAGGCCGAGCGGAGCGCCGAGCCCGAGCTGGCCGCCCGCCACACTGGTGATGGGAGAACTCGGCGGGGTGCGATGCGAGCTGTCCAGAGGCAGCGCGAGCACGGCGCCCGCGATCGCGACGAGCGCGATGCTGCCGACGTTCCGCGCGCGGACTGACCCCCAGGCGCGCCGACCCCTCGCCACCGCCCGCGAGCGGTTAGGCGGCTCGCGCCGAAGAAGCTCCGCCGTCGGTCGCTCCCACACCGAGTACTCCTCAGGCGGCTCTGGATCTGGCGGCGGGTCAAACACGCCCGAGTGCTCGAGCCCACCCTCGTGCCGCTCCCATGCGCGTTCGTGCGTACGTCGTCGCAGCGGGATCACCTCGGCGATCATGCCGTCCTCGCGTGAGCTGCGATCGCCATCCCGTGGCGGGTCCAACCGTCCTCCGTAGGGTCGCGGATGGGCCACGTATCATACGAAGCTGCAAACACGTTTTGCATATTTGGCCAATGGCGCGCAAGCTCCTTACCGTCACCGAGGTCGCCGATGAGTTTCAGGTGACCACGCAGACGATCCGCAACTGGATCGACTCGGGCGTCCTGCCCGCGGCCAAGATCGGCCGCGCGTTCCGCGTCAAGCGCGAGGACGTCGACGCGATGCTGGCGCTCGCCGAGGGCAACAGCGCCTCGCTCGCCACGCGTCGCGACCTGTGGGTGCCCGACAGGCTGGGCTTGCCCCAGCGGCGTCGTGACGGCGAGCGGCCGCCCTCGGTGTGGGATGACGCCGGCGCCGGCGCGATGCCGGTGAAGCGCTCCTAAGCCGAGGCGGCGCGTGCGGGGCGCTGCGGTGCGCGCCTGCGCCCTTCGCGTCGAACCGCCTTGGCCAGGTCCCCTGCAGCTGCCGCGAGTTCGTCATAGGCGTCGGCGACGGCGAGGATGTCGCGTCCCGTCGCGATCGCGCTGAGCGACGCCGCCGCGGCGTCGAAGTGCCGCCAAAGCTCCTCCGGGCCGCGCCTTCCGGTCCCCGGCTGAAGCTCGTAGGGCGGCCTTGAGTCGGCCGCGCGATGCGGCGTCCAGTCAAAGCCCGCCGCGTCGGCATCGCGGCACGCCTGGGCCTGCGCGCCGGCCGCCTCGGCGAGGGCTTCCAAGCGAGCAGCGAAGTTCTCATCGGGCGGAGCCAGCCGATGCGCCTCGAGCGCATCGCGCCAGCCATCGAGTGCGGCCCTGAACTCATCCAGAACCCGCTGGTCACTTCTGACAGACCTCGTTTTGGCCATTTGGCGCATCCTAGCCATGAAGCGGATGCCGCGGTGACTGCGAGCCTGCGCCTCGCGCGGGCAGGTGGGGCACTCGTCTCCCGTCCGGCAGTCGGACTGGGCGTGTGTCCGCTGTCCTGATCTCTGTGAGTGCCGCGCGCGTAGCCGGCCCTCCGATCGTGGCACGCCCGGCGGGCGTGCGTGCGTCGGGCAACGGCCCCGCACTGGGCGGACCCTCACCGAAGGAGCGCCATGCACGCCACAGCCAGCGAATCCTCGCGCACCGAGCGATGCGCAAGCCATCGAAGCGAGAAGGCTGCGATCGCCCAGTACAGCGACGATCGGGGTCAAGCTCGCGAGATCGTTTGCCTATCAGGGGCCGAAGCGAGCACGCTCGTGATCGACAGTCGCGCGGACACGCTGGGCGACGCGCGGCTGCTCGCGCACCTGAGCGCCGATGAGCCCCCCAAGAACGCCCACGTCGTGTGCGCGCTGTACCTGGCCGACCAGCGTCGACTCCGATGCCGAGCGCTGACCCGCGGGGACCTCCACGGCCCGCCCGAAGGCCAGCCGAGCGCGCCGACGAACCTCGAGCACACCGCCAAGCAGTTCGCCGACGACAACGGTGTCAGCTACGTCCTGGCGGCGACAGCGAACGGGCAGCAACCGGTGCAGCTGCGCTGGCACCGGTGCGTTCCGCATTACTCCGCGAAACCGCTAACCCTGCGCCAGGTGATCGGAGCACTGCAGAGCTATGAGCCCGCCCGGTCCCTCAGCGAGGGCGCGATCCGTGCCCGCAGCGATCGCTCGGAGGTGTCGTTAGCGCAGCTTCGGGCCGAGCTCGACCGCCTGCAGGGCAGTCACATCGTCCTCAACCGGGGGCTGCGCGAGGCGGTCTTGGACGCCGTGAAGCACAACGACGTCACGCTGAGTGAGATCGCGATCCGCTGCGGGCGGATCAAGCGCGAGGAGCACGGCAAGGAGAGCGGAGAGACCAGCTGGCTCGCCCGACGCATCGGCCTGTTGTCCGAGGGCGGCCACGAGGCTCCGACCCCGTGGGTGTCAAGCGACGTGCTGGCGCTGATTGCGCGCCAGGGGCTGGGCGTGGCGCCGCGAGAGGTGGAACTCGCGTGAGCCCTGCAATTCGGACACGCGTTGCAAGACAGAGCTTGTTTTGCTAATTTGGCGAATCATGGCGACGATCGGACGAGCCTGTCCGGCTCCGGACGCGCACATGGCACTGGGCCGACCTCTGAGCGCGGCCGACGTTCTGACAGCGAGCGAGGTCGCGAATCTGCTTCACGTCCCAAGATCCACCGTCGAGGACTGGGCGCGACGTGGTGTCGTCCCCTCGCGCAAGGTGGGTCGGCGCCGGCTCTACGTGCGCCAGCAGATCGAAGCGCTACTGCTCGACGACCACGTTTGACAGGCCGCCGTTTCCTGCCCTCAAGTGTTACCCGAGGGTGTTACCCACAGCACTTGAAGCGGGAATAGGAACCATGCGGGAGTAGCTCAAACAGTGCGATGTACAGGGTTTTTCGGGAGAGCCGGAGAGCGGACTCGAACCGCTGACCCCCTGTTTACAAGACAGGCGCTCTACCAACTGAGCTACTCCGGCGCGGGGCCGAGTTTAATCGCGCATCGGGCGCGCGCTTTGCGGCAGGGGCGTGTGCGCGCGCCGATCGGCCGAACAGGCATCGCTGAGTTGGTGCGTCTGCGTCCCTCGCGGCGCTCTCGGTGGTGCTCGCATACCCGGAGTCGCGCCACTGGTAGGCGACCGCCTAACAGCTGCGCTACACTGCCCCCGGGATCGCCGCGCGACGGAGTGCGCTGGCGGTTTCCGCGAGGGAGACGAGGGGCCGCTCGCGGTAGCTTCCCCCCGGAGCGCGCCGGAGCGGCCCCCCCTGGCTGCGGTGTCCACGGGGCACTCGCCCGTGCAGCGACGCACCGCGCTCGCTCTTTGCCTGCGGGCCGCGCGTTGTAACGCCGCGCTCGCGCGCGGTGTACTCATCGCGTGATGCCAGCGCGCCAGTGCGAGGAGCGGCCGGACCGCGTCCTCGTGCAGCCGGACGATCGTCCTAGAGAGCTCGACGCCCTCCGGCGCCGGGCGCTTGCGCGCGGCGTGAACCCCTTCATCTATTGGCCGGTGCGCGCGATCTTGGTGCCGGCCTTCTGCGTGTACTTTCGCCTGCAGCGCATCGGGCGCGAGCACCTGCCACGCCGCGGGCCGCTGCTGTTGGCGTCCAACCACCGCAGCTTTCTCGACCCGTTCGTGATCGGCATGCTCGTGCGCCGGCCCGTGTACTACATGGCCAAGCGCGAGCTGTTTGAAAGGCGCTGGCAGGCGTGGATCTTGAGCGCGCTCGGCGCCTTCCCGGTCGACCGCGGCGCCGGCGACGCGGACGCGATCGCCACCGCGCGCGCGATCTTGCAGCGCGGCGACTGCGTGGTGGTGTTCCCGGAGGGCACCCGCGTGAGGTCCGGCCCGCTCGGGGCGCCGCGGCGCGGCGTGGGGCGGCTGGCGCTTGAAACCGGTGCGCCGGTTGCGCCGGTGGCGGTGATCGGCACCGAAGACGTGCGCCGCGGATGGCGAGTGCGCCCGCGCAAGGTGCGGGTGCGCGCGGGACGTCCGCTGCGCTTTCCACTGCCTGAAAACGCGTCGCGCGGCCTCGCGGCCGCGGTCACCGAGCGCATCTGGGCGTGCGTGAGCCTGCAGTGGGAGTGGCTCGGAGGCGAGGCCCCGGCGCGCGATCCGCGCGCCGCACCGCGCACGCGTACCGCGCGCAAGCGCAGGGCGGCCGAGACCGCGCCAAGCGCGGCTGCGGGCGATGGGCGAGAGGGCAAGGAGGCGCACGCGGCTTGAGCCGCGCGGGCGCGGTTTGTGCCTGGGCGGCGGCCGCGGGGCCACACGAGCACGGGGGATAGGGTTAGCGATGGGTGTCACAGACAGAGACGCGCAAGCCCAAGGCCCAGCTGGATGCGGAGTTCTCCGAGCTCTACCGGGCGCACCTGCGCGACGTGTACAGCTACGCCTACTACCGAGTGGGCGATCACCACGACGCAGAGGACCTCACCGAGCAGACCTTCCTGCAGGCCTACCGGCACTTCGAGCGCGCGCAGCGCGAGTCGCACGGTCGTCCCCTGCGCCCGTGGCTGATCCGCATCGCGCACAACCTCGCCGCGAACCTCTACCGCGACCGCTCGCGCAAGCCCGCTTCGCCCATCGACGACACGATGGCGCTGTCGGCGCCGCACACCACCGAGCAGCTCGTGGAGGGGCGCGATGAGCTCAGCCGCATCCTCGACGGCGTGCGCCAGCTGCCCGACGACCGCCGCGAGGCTCTGATCATGCGCTTCGCGCTGGGTATGGACAACCGCGAGATCGCACGGGCGCTCGATCGCTCAGACGGCGCGGCGAAGGTGCTGATCCACCGCGCGATCAAGCAGCTCGAGGAGATCGTGGGCGACGGGGAGATCTCCGACGCGGTGGTGGGTGAGGACGCGACCAAGGCGTGAGGTCATGAACGACGCGCTACCCAATTTCGAGCTGCTGCTGCGCGAAGCGCTCGCGCCTGTGGAGCCGCCCGCCGATCTGGTCGAGCGCGTGGAGAGCGCGCTCGAGGCGATCACCGAGATGGCCGCGGACGAGCTCGAAGCGTGGGAGCTGTCCGCGATGCGCGACCCGCGCAACTGGGTTCGCCCCGCCGCTGCGGTGATCGCCGGCGGTGCCGCGGGCAGCGCGCTGGTGCTCTTGCGCGCGCGCCGTCGCGCGCGCGCGGCTCAGAATCGCAGCGGCGCCGCGCGCGCCTACGGCGAGCTGAGCGCGGGGCTGGAGCGCTCCGCGCAGCGCGCGCTGCAGCAGCTCGCACAGCAGGCGCACGAGCTCTCCGAGCAGACCCGCAGGCTGCTCGAGCGCGACTGAGCACGCGCCCATTTGATGTAAGGGCTAGGCTTGCGCACAGCAGGCTGGCGCCTTGGGGAAGCTGGCGCCGCCGGGAGACAGGAGGCGCGATGTCTGGAAAGAACGGTCTCTGGCCGCGGAGTGCGACGCGGGAGGGCGCGGGCGCCAGACACTCGCTTGGAAGCGTCGCCAGACGCTCGCTCGGACGCGTCGCGCCGATCGCGGCCGCTCTTGCCGCCTTCGGCACCTGGGCCGCACCTTCCGCGTCGGCCGCTTCGCCCGCGGACTTCTCCGGGCCCGCCTTCCAGATCCTCGCGCCGGGCGACTCCGGCGCGCTGCCGCCGAATGAAAACTCGTTCGACCAGGGCACGCTCTACAACACGCTAACGCCGCTTGGCGGCAACGTGACCGAAGCGAACCTGCAAGAAGACTTTCTCTCTGAGAAGTTCGGCGTGACCGGTCCGATCGTGCGCACCGAGCACCCCGAGGAAGGCCTTGAAATCCAGCGCGACCACAACGGCATCCCGCACGTGTTCGGGCAGACACGCGCCGAGGTGATGTTCGGCTCCGGCTGGATCGCGGCGGAGGACCGCGGGCTGATCCTCGCGCTGGGCTTGGGCCCCGCGTTCGCCTCGGCGCTGGACGTCCCCGGCATAAACGCCTTCGAACTGCTGCTCACGGGCCGCTCGTTCACGCCCAGCGCGCAGGCGTTCAACTTCGTCGCCGAACAGCAGAAAGTGCTGATCGAAAAAGGCCCGCGCGGCGAACAGGTGCTGTCGGACCTGCAGGAATGGGCCAACGGCGTAAACGCGTACGAGTCCAGCCTTCCACCGGAACAACGCCTGCTGCCGCCGATCAGCGCGGTGAACGCGATGGCCGGCTTCTCGTTCATCGGCTCGATCTTCGGCAACGGCGGCGGCAACGAGGTGGCCAACTCGGACTTTCTCGCCCGGCTGGAGGCCAAGCTGGGGGCAAAGCAGGGGCTGAAGGTGTTCCGCGACCTGCGCGAGGTCAACGACCCCGAAGCGCCCGTCACCACCACCAAGCCGTTCCCGTACGACCAGGTGCCAAGCGGATCCACGCCGGGTTCCGTCCTGGTCGATCCCGGCTCAGAGAGCGCGACCGCGGCGCACGCGATGGCGGTGGCGAAAGCATCGAAACGCCGGTCGTCTAACTTCCTGCTCGTCGGTCCCGAACGCTCCTCCGACGAACACCCGCTCGCGGTGATGGGCCCGCAGCTCGGCTACTTCTACCCCGAGATAGTGATGCAGGGCGACCTGCACGGCGGGGGCATAGACGCGCAGGGCATCATCGCACCGATCTCGCCGTACGTGTTCATCGGGCGCGGCGCCGGCTTTGCGTGGAGCCTCACAAGCGCAGGCAGCGAGGACCAGCAGCAGTTTTTGGTGAAGCTGTGCAACCCCGAAGGCGGCGCAGTGACGCGCGAATCAAACCACTACCTCTACAAGGGCCAGTGCGTCGCGATGACGCCGTTTGACGCTGGCCAGCTCGGGCCGTCCCGCACCGAAGCCGCACGCGAGGTCACGTTCGAGGAAACCGTGTACGGCCCGGTGCAGGGCACGGTCACGGTCAAAGGAGCGCCCTACGCGGTCTCCAGGATGCGCTCCACGCGCGGGCGCGACCCCGCGGGCGAGCTCGCCTTCAGCGATTTCGACTCAAACCGCGTGCACTCGCCGCAGGACTTCTTCAAAGCGGCCAACGAGCTGGAGACCACGTTCAACGTGCCTTACGTGGACAGCAGACATATCGCCTACTTCTCCACCGGGCGCCTGCCGATCTTGGCCGCCGGTACCGACCCCAGCCTGCCCGCGCTCGGCAACGGCGAATACGACTGGCGCGGCTACATCTCGCAGGATCGCCACCCGCACGAGATCGGGCCGGACAACGAACTGTTCCTCAACTGGAACAACAAGCCGGCGCCCGAGTGGGGCGCGGCGTCGGACAACTACTCCTACGGGCCGGTGCACCGCGTGCAGCTCTACGCCGGCTTCAAACACAACATGACCGAGGCGCAGGACGCGTCGATCATGAACCGCGCGGCGACGCAGGACCTGCGCGCGGTGAAGGTGTGGCCGCTGATCGGAAAAGTGCTTGCCGGCGGCCCCGCGCCGAGCGCGCTGGCCGAACAGGCGGCAAAGCTCGTTGACGAATGGGCCAAGAGCGGCGCCAGCCGCTTCGGCGTAACCCGGCCGGAAAACCCGGGCGCTGCCGTGCTCGACGCGGCCTGGAAGGGGATCGCCGAAGCGGTGCTCAGCCCAGTGCTCGGCGAACTGACCGGCCCGTTTTCCCAGCTGCATGAAATCGACAACCCGCCTTCGCCCAGCGGATCGGCCTACGGCGACGGCTGGTACGGCTACGTGTACAAGGATCTGCGCACCGAGCTGGGCCTGCCCGTGCAGGGCGCCTACAGCCGCCGCTACTGCGGCGGTGGCAGCCTCGGCGCGTGCCGCGTGTCGCTGTGGGCGGCGATCCAGGCGGCGGCGGAAACGCTGAAAGCCAGCCAGGGCAACGAACCCAACGCGTGGCGCGCGGCGCCGGTGCGGATCGAGTTCCCGCCGACCTTCCTGCCGCTTCCACCCACGTTCACCGAACCCTTCACCATGGACTGGACCAACCGCTCCACCTTCCAGCAGGTGATCGAGTTCACGGGCGGCGCCGGCCGGCACAACGCGCGCAAGGCGCCCGGCACCCGCCAGCGCCAGCGCGCAAGCCGCGTGCAGCGCCGCTCACAGCGGGCACAGCGAGTGCGGCGGCGAAGCTCGGCCGGCTGAGCGCCGGCGCCCCAGCGCCACACCGGGCGCGGCGCGCCCGGTGCTTGGCGCGCCCCTCCGGCGCTGCCGCCGTTGGCGCCGCGGCCGGCGCGCTCGCGCGCGCTCGCGGGACCGGCAGACGCCGCGGATAGGCTGAGATCGAGCAATGGCAACCTGCTACCGCCATCCCTCGCGCGAGACGGGCGTCTCGTGCTCCTCGTGCGGGAGGCCGATCTGCCCCGACTGCATGACCACGACGCAGGTGGGCATGCGCTGTCCGGAGTGCGCCAAACAGCGCACGAAAGTAGTGCGCGTGCGCAAAGGGCGCACGGCGCTGCGCGCGACCTACGCGCTGATCGCGATCAACGTGGTCGCGTTCCTCGCCGAGGGCAACCTGACGCTCACCGGCGGGGCGAGCAACAGCGTGTTTGAAAAAGGCGCGCTGCTGGGGAGCGCATACGTTCAGCGCGAAGGCGTCCTGCACCGCGAAGGCGTCGCCTATGACCAGTGGTGGCGCATCATCAGCGGCGGCTTTCTGCACGCCAACCTGCTCCACATCTTCTTCAACATGTACGTGCTGTACGTGCTCGGGCAGCTGCTCGAGCCGGCGCTGGGCAGCTTGAAGTTCACGGTGATATACGCGGTGTCGCTGCTCACCGGCTCGCTCGGAGCGCTGCTGGTCACGCCGCACGCGCCCGTCGTGGGGGCGTCGGGAGCGGTGTTCGGTCTGATGGGCGCCGCTGCGGTGGAGCTGCGCGCGCGCCAGATCCCGGTGTTTCAAACCGGCGTGGGCGGGCTGATCCTGATCAACCTGATCATCTCCTTCTCGCTCCCCGGCATCTCCTGGGGCGGGCACATCGGCGGCCTGCTTGGCGGTGCGCTCGCGGCGGCGGTGTTCCGTCTCGGCGACCGCCACCGCGCGCAGGCGCTGGCGCTGGCGGGGTGCGCGGCGATTGCGATGGGCGCGGCGTCGGGCGCGGTCGCCGCCGCCAAATCAAGCGCGGTGGAACTGCCAGCGCGCACCGGGACTGTTGGCGGGCTCAGCCCGGGGTCGTGACGAGCGCCACCTCGAGCGCGCGCGCCCGCGCGGGCGGCGCCGGCGCGGCCGCGGGGTGCAGGATGTGTGCGAGCAGCTCGAGCCCGTCGATCAGGCGCGGTCCGGGGCGCGAGAAGTAAGCCGAGGCGTCCACCGCGACGATCCGGCGCGCGCAAAGCTGCGCGAGCTCGTCGCGGTGCGCGAGCGCCTCGGCGCGGGCGCGCGGCGCGTCATAGCCGCAGGGCATCACGACCGCGACCTCTGCGCCGGCTGCGCCGAGCGTGGCCCAGTCGGAAGTCTGTGAAGGCTCGCCTGCGCGGCCCGCGACGTCCTCGCCGCCGGCGAGCTCGATCATCTGCGGCGTCCAGTGCCCAGCCACGAACGGCGGGTCAAGCCACTCGAGCGCGAGCGTGCGCACCGGCGCAAGCTCGGCGACGGCCTCGCGCACCCGCTCGATTCGCCGCGCCGCGTGCTCCACCAGCAACTCACCCTGCGCCTCGCGCCCGGTGGCCGCGGCGACCGAGCGCACGTCGACCTGCGTCTCGTCCAGGGTGGTGGGGTCGAGCGCGATGACGCGGGGCTGCCCGGGCAGTTCGCGCGCGATCGACGCCACGTCGTCGTAGGAGACCGCGCACACCGGGCACAGCGCCTGCGTGACGATCAGATCGGGGCGGGCCGCCGCGAGCGTGTCGCGGTCGAGCTCGTAGATCGCCTGCCCCGCAAGCGTGCGCTCGCGCACCGCGGCGTCGATCTCTCCCGCGGACAGCCCCGCCGGCAGCACGTCGCGCGTGACCCGCGCGCGCTGCGCCGCGGCGGCTGGATGGTCGCACTCGTGCGTCACCGCGACGACCTCCTCGTCGAGGCCGAGAGCGAACAACAGCTCGGTGGCGTGCGGCACGAGGCTCACGATGCGCATCGCTGCCCACGACTGTAGGCCGCGGGCGCCCGCGCTGCCTGGCGCCCGCGCTGCATGGCTCCGCGGCTGTTGCCGCCGGCCCGCGGCTGTTGCCGTCCGCCGGCAGCGCCGCGACCGGCGACGTCCGCAAAGCGGCGCAGCGCGCTAATCTCGCGCCTGAGATGCCGACGCTCGCGGACAATGAGGTGCAGGACCGCCTTGCGCGCGTACCTGGATGGGAGCGCGCGGACCAGCAGTCGATCGCGCGCGAGCTGAAGTTCGACGACTTCGTCGCGGCGATCGCGTTCGTGAACCGCGTGGCGGAGGTGGCCGAGCAGGCAAACCACCACCCCGACATCCTCGTGCACGGCTGGAACCGCGTGCGCCTGACGCTCTCCACCCACTCCGAGGGCGGTCTCACCGCGGCCGATTTCGACATGGCCGCGCGCATCAACGCGCTGCTCTGAGTCGGGCTCCGCCGGCTCGTGATGAACGCTGGCCGGCCGGGTAAGTAGGCCCGCGACCAGCCGGCGCCGCCGCCGGGGTGGCCGGCTTGCGGCAGGGGTGCTTCTGACTCTGTGCCTTGCTACCGTTGGCGAGTCGGTTCAAACGATGAACGACGACGAAGAAGAAACTCGAAGTAGCGAGGCCCGCTCGGGCCCACTGTGCCGAGGACGTGCCGGGCAGCATAAGCGGCCCGCCCGCCGCAGCGAGTCCCTGCTCGGCGCCGCAGCGTGAACGCGCTTGAGGTGATCCTCGCGGCCGTGCTGGTCGCGGTGAACGCGTTCTTTGTGATCGCCGAGTACGCGCTCGTGCGCTCGCGCCGCGCGCGGCTTGAAGTGATGGCCGAGGGCGGCGAGAAAGGCGCCGGGCTTGCGCTGGCGCAGCTGGACGACATCAACGACTACATCTCAGCGGTGCAGCTAGGCGTCACGATGACGTCGATCGGCATCGGCGCGCTGGGCGCACCCGCGCTGGCGCGGCTGTTCAAGAGCGCGCTCGGCGGCACCCTGAGCCACGGCCTCGCGGTGGTGATCTCGGTCGCGGTGGCATTCCTGCTGGTGACCACCACGCAGCTGATCGCCGGCGAGATCGTGCCGAAGTTCTACGCGATACATCGCGCCGAGAGCGTGGCGCGGCGGGTGGCGCGGCCGCTGCAGGCCTTCAGCGTGCTGTTCCGGCCTTTCATCACGGCCGTCACCGTTGTGTCTGACCGCATCCTGCGGCTGCTGGGGGTGGACACGGACTTCGAGCGCCGCGGCGGCTCGCCCGACGAGCTCAAGCGCTTGATCGCCGAGTCCTACGCCGGCGGGCACATCGACCCCGGCGAGGCGGGCATGCTCACGGGCGTGTTTCACCTGCACGAGCAGGAGGCGCGTCAGGTGATGACGCCGATCCCCGCGGTGGTCACCGTTGACGTTTCCGAGGACGTGCAGGCGGCGCTGCGCAAGGCGATCTCCTCGGGGCACACGCGCATGCTGGTCACCGAGGACTCAAACCCCGACCGCGTGCGCGGCATCGTGCACGCGAGCGCGCTCGCCGACCTGCTCATGCGCGACGGAGCGCGCGCATCGATCGAGCCGATCGTGCACGACGCCCCGATCGTGCCCGAGACCAAGCCGCTCGACGACCTGCTCGCGGAGTTGCAGCGCGCGCACACCTCCATGGCGGTGGTCGTGGACGAGTACGGGCGCGTCGTGGGCATAGTGACTGTGGAGGACATCGTGGAGGAGGTGGTGGGGGAGATCGCCGACGAAACCGACCCCGCCGCCGGCGAGATCCGCCGCCTGGCTGGCGGCGACTGGTTCGTGCGCGGCCACGTCGCGGTGGCAGACCTGGCCGACTACGGGCTGCACCTGCCGGTGGACAGCGACGCGTACAACTCGGTCGGCGGGTTCGTGTTCGCAGAGCTCGGCCGGCTGCCCCGCCGCGGAGACACCGTTACCGCCGACGGCTACTCGATCCGCGTGGAGTCGGTGCGCGACAACCGCGTCGAGGCTGTGCGCATCCGCGAGCGAGCGCGCGCCCCGCGCGCCGAGGGCGCCGAGCGCCATGACCGCGTCGACCGACACGAGCGCGACGAGCGCCACGAGCGCGACCAAGGCCACGACCGCGACCAAAGCCATGACCGCGGCGACCGCCACGACCGCGCTGAGCGCCAATAGCGGGGCCGAACGCCACGAACGCTGTCGGGGGCGATCGCCGCCCGCGCGAGTGGGGGGGCAATCACACGTCCGGCCCGCTCGGGGGGGTAAGCGGGCCGGATCGTGTGCACTGGGAGGAGGCGGGTGTGCGTGCGACTCAAACTACGTCGCACTTCGCAGTATCGGCGCTCAGCTCAACGCGAGATTAAAGTTGGCCGCAAGCAAGTTAAATCTTGGAAAAGCGGCCAGGAGAGCCCTTTTACACCCGCTCGAAGGGCCGCTTCTGCACAGCGGTCAGTAGGCGTGAAAGCCCCGCCCGCTCTTGCGCCCCAGCGAGCCTTCGGCGATCAGCTCGGCCAGGTGCGGCGGCGTGGGCTCGCCGAGGCTGTCGCCGATCGCCTTGGCCACGTCGAGCCCCACGAGGTCCAGCAGCGCAAGCGGGCCCAAGGGGTGCGCGGCGCCGAGGCGCATGCAGGTGTCCACCGCGACCGGCTCCAGGCCGGTCTCTTCGAGCAGCCGCACGGCGCTGAACAGGTACGGGAACAGCAGGCGGTTGACGACGAAGCCGGGCAAGTCGGGCACCTCCACGGCCACCTTCTCGAACGTGGCGCACAGCGCCAGCGCGCGGCGGCGGGTGTCGTCGGTGGCGGCCTCGGGCAGCACGAGCTCGACCAGCTGCATGCGCGTGACGGGGTTGAACACGTGCAGGCCCACGAAGCGGTCGGGGCGCCCGCTCTCCGCGGCCAGACGCTCGATCGACAGCGACGAGGTGGTGGAGGCGAAGATCGCCTCGGGGATCACCACCTGGTGCAGCTCGGCGAGCAGCGCGGCCTTCACGTCGTGGTCCTCCACCACCGCCTCCACCACGAAGCTGCAGCGTGCGAGCGCGCCGATGTCGGTGACGATCTGAACGTGATCGCGGTCCACCACCGCCTGCGCGCGGCGCAGCGCGCGCTCGACCTCGCCGCGTGCGCGCCGCGCCGAGCCCTCCGAGCGCGCGAGCAGCAACACCGGCCCGTGGTGCGCCGCGGTGGCGGCCAGGCCGCACGCGATCGCGCCGCTGCCGGCAATCGCGACCGTGTCGGCGCTCGCCTGCGCCGTGGGTTGGTTGGTGGGTTCGTTCATCGGCGTGTTCGCCGTGGTGATTGACCAGTCAATCGGCCCGCGAAGCGGTACAGTACGCGGTGAACGGGCCGCGCACCTCCGCGGAGGTCTCGGCCGTCAGGGAGCGCCTGCGTTCCGCCGCCAGCGAACGCCGCGCAAGACACCGTAGGAGGAACTCCCACATGAGGCAACCAGAGGGCCGCGAGGTCGTCATCGTCGAGGCCGTGCGCACGCCGATCGGGCGCGGGCACAAGGAAAAGGGCTACTACAAGGACACCCACCCCAACGAGCTGCTCGGCCGCTGTTACACCGAGGTGATCTCGCGCGCGGGCATCGAGCCCGCGCTGGTCGAAGACGTGGTCGCGGGCTGCGTGTCGCAGTTCGGCGAGCAGGGCCTGAACGTCGCGCGCAACGCGTGGCTGCAGGAGGGGCTCCCGATCGAGACGCCGGGCACCACCGTGGATCGCCAGTGCGGCTCCGCGCAGCAGGCCGTGAACTTCTCCGCCGGGCTGATCGCGGCGGGCGTGCACGACGTGATGATCGGCTCCGGCGTGGAGCACATGGGCCACCTCAGCTTCGGCGACGTCGCCAAGACACAGGGCGAGTACGGCCAGGCCTTCCCTCCGGCGCTGCTGGCCAAGCACAACATCGTCGGCCAGGGACTCGGCGCGGAGATGATCGCCGACCAGTGGGAGATTCCGCGCTCCGAGCTCGACGAGCTCGCGGTGCGCTCGCACCGCCTCGCCCACCAGGCCACCGAGGAGGGCCGCTTCGAGCGCGAGATCGTGCCGATGGCGATCAACGGCGACACCTACGTCACCGACCAGGGCATCCGCCCGGACACCAATCTGGAGGCGCTCTCGCAGCTGAAGTCGGTCTTCAAGGAGGGCGGCAAGATCACGGCGGGCAACGCGTCGCAGATCTCTGACGGGGCCGCCGCGGTGCTGTTGATGTCGGCCGGCAAGGCCGCCGAGCTCGGCCTCAAGCCGCGCGCGCGCATCGTCGACCAGACCACCGTGGGCTGTGACCCGGTGAAAATGCTCGAGGGGCCGATCCCCGCGACGAGCAGGATCCTGCAGCGCAACGGCATGAAGATCGACGACATCGACCTGATCGAGATCAACGAGGCCTTCGCCCCGGTGGTGGCCGCGTGGCGGCGCGAGCACAACCCCGACATGGACCGCGTGAACGTAAACGGCGGCGCGATGGCGCTCGGGCACCCGCTCGGCTCCACCGGCGCGCGCCTGCTCACGACGCTGCTGCACGAGCTCGAGCGCTCCGACAAGGAGGTCGGCTTCGTGACGATGTGCTGCGGCGGCGGCCTGGGCACCGCAACGCTGATCCAGCGCGTCTGAGCGCGGCGCTTTAGACCGGCGCGTCTCGTCGCGGCGCGCGCTTGCACGTTCTTGACCAGGCCGGCCCTTCGGGGGCCGGCCTGGTTATTTGCAAGCTGTTTCGCGCACGCATACAGACAGCATGCATGTCAGCCGCGACAATGCGCGGGCATGAATCACGCTCGATCAAACGCGAGATGACGCTCTGCGCGCCGTGGGGATCGGCGGCGCCGACGCGCGCGGTTGACGGCCCGGCGCCGCGCCGCGGTCAGCCCGCGGGCCCTTTGCCCGTCCATTCCACGGGCGCAGGCGCCAGCGTCAGCAGCGCCTGCCAGGTGGCCGCTTCGGCCACCCCGCTGGGCGCGATGCCGTGAGCGGTTTGGAAGGCCTGCAGGTTGGCGGTGGTGTGGGAGGCGAAGATGCCGGTGAGTTCCTGCGCGGGGATCGCGCTCGCGAGGTGCTCCTGCAGCCACAGCACGGGATCGCCCTTGGAGCCGCTTGACAGTTCTGGGTATTCGCCGTTGGGGGTGACGCTCGTCAGCGGCGCGAGCGGCGCGGCCAGCGCGGCCCACCCATGCGAGTTGGTTTCCTGCCAGTCCCAGAAGGACACGCCGGCGGCTCCGTAGTCGACCGCCTCCTCGCGGAAGCGCACGATTTCAGAGCTGGACACGCCGCCGTAGGTCTGTCCGAGCGGGAACAGCCCGCGGCCGTAGATGCGGTTGGCGATGTAGGTGTTGGCGTACACCGTGTCGACCGACACGCCGATGTCCTTCCAGTACATCTGCGGCGCGTTGAACTGTGCGCCTTCGGGTCCGAGGAAGACCGAGAAGGGGAAGGAGGGGTGGTATGAGACGTACGGGAACGACGCGAGCGCCAGCGGGTAGGAGGGGCCGATTTTCGCGCGCAGGTGGCGGATATAGGTCTGCGCCGCGGCGTAGCGGCGTTCGTACTCGGCCTCGGCGTCGATCACCAAGCAGTCGGCGCCGGCGGCCACGGCGCGCGCGCCCAGTTCTGCCTCGCCGGCAGGGCTCGCGCCGTACACGTACTGCCACGCGCACGCCTTCAGGCCGTTGGCGTGCAGTTCGGCCACGAGCTGCGATGAGAACTGGCTCCAGTAGTTGCTCGAGCCGTCGGAGCTCTTGATGAACAACGTGGTCACGCCCGCCTGATGCGCGCGCGCGGCGATCGAGGCCACTTCGCCGCCGTTTGACTGGCTCAGGTACCAGATCCACATCCCCTGTCCGTCAAACGCGGTGCCGGTGGGCGTCGCAGCGGTCGCGGCCTGTCGCGGCAGCGGTGGGTGAAGGTGCCCCTTCACCACGTAGATCGGCCCGTAGGAGCTGGTGTGGCGCCCCCCGCCGAGCAGCACCATGATGTTGCCCGAGTGCGCCGCGCCGGGCACGGTCACCACCAGCCCGGAGCCTGTGCCGCGCAGGTGGGCCGCGGGCGAGCTCGAGCTGATGCGCGCGCCGCGCTGGGCGGGGAACGCGACGAGCAGTCCCGCGCGCAGGCCGCGCCCGGCCAGCAACAGCGTGCCGTGGATCGACACCTGGTGGGGGTTGGTGCCGCAGTTTGCCGCGGGAGTGCAGCGCACGCTTGAGATCCGCGCCGTGGCCACACGCGCGCCGCTGCTGGGCGCGCCGCCCGACGCGGCGCCGCCTCGGGCCGTGGTCGAGCTGCCGGCCGGCGTCGAGCTCGCGGGGGCCGCTCCGCCCGGCGACACACCGCCGGCGTTCGCCGCCGGTGCGCTGCTTGCCGCGGTCAGCGCCAAGGCGCTCGCCGCGGCGAGCACCACAAGGAAAAGCGTGAGGATGCGTGCGGCGTTGCTCGCCAAGCGGTTCCCTTCGCGCGCTGCTCCACCCGATGGCGGCGTCAGAGCCTAACCGTTCACTGCGCCAACACCAGGCGCGCCAGCGAAGTTGCGCACCGCTGCCACCGTCGCTCAGCCCCAGCGAAAGCCGGTCGACGACGGCGCCGGCGCGAGCGGGCTTTCCGGCAGCCCCGGCGCGGGCGACGGCAGGTTGAAGCCGCCCGGCGCGACGTCGTTGGGCGCGTCGGCGTGAAATAGGGAGGCGAGGTACTGGATCTGGCCGCGGCCCACGCCCAGCTCGAACTGGCCGCCGCCGTAGTTGCCGATCGCGTTGCGCTTGCAGTAGTCGTAGGCGTCGAGCAGGCTGCGAAGGCCGCCCATGCGCGACGGCTTGATGTTCACCATGCGCGGCGGATAGGGGAGCGCCTCGATGTCCGCGATCGAATGGATCGGCGCATCCCAGGAGAAGCGGTCGCGATAGGGCGCGAGCAGCGGCTCGGTGTCGGCCGTGAGCGCGGGATCCTCCAGCCACGCTTCTGGAAACGCCTCGACGACGAGACGGTAGAGCACCGGGTCGGGCGGCTGATCGACCACCGTGCCCGAGTAAAAGCTCTTGAAGTCCACCGAGTCCACGGCCCCGGTCGACACAAGCGCGGCGACAAGCGCGTCGTCCCAGGAGCTCGTGGGGTCGAGCTTGAAGCGCAGGTTCGGATACAGCGCCAGGCGCTCGCTCACCGGGCGCACCGTCGGCGGCTCGCCGAGGCGCAGCGAGACGACGAAGCGCACCGGCTCGGGCGCGCGCTCGAGCACCGCGTGAAGCGGCGCCCGCGCCTGGCGCAGCGCGAGGTCCAGCGCGGCAGACTCGTACGCCCACGTGCGGTAGCGCGCCGAGACCTCGCGTTGCGGCGGCTTGTCGAACAGCGAATGCGCCGCGAGGTGCTCGCCGAACGACGCCAGCGTGAAGCCGCCCGACAGCTCGAACCCCGGTCCGCTCTCCTGAAATATCTCGTGATCGACCGCGTCGTAGATGACGTCCTCGCCCAGCCCCTCCTCGCCGGCTCCGCGCAGGTGGATCACGGTGCTCTTGCGCACGAACTCGCTCGACACCTCGACCTGCAGGCCCTCGAGCTCGACCTCGTCGATCTGCACCGGCAGCTGCGCCACGCGCTCCCAGGTGCTCATCGCTGCGCTCACGACTGCGTCTGTCCTTCCAGGCGGCCCACCAGCTCATCCAGGCGCAGCTCCGCCAGCGCGTCTGACACCGCGGCCAGCTCGCGCGCGCACACCTCGATCAGCGCCTTGCCCTCGCTGACCAGCTCGAGCGTCTCGTTCAGACTCGCCTCGCCTGAGTCCAGGCGTCTGATGATCTCCTCAACGCGCGCCGCCGCCTGCTCGTAGGTGAGCGGCTCATCGCGCGCGTCGCCGCCGCCCGCCGCGTTCTCGGGCGCAGGCTCGAAGCCCGGCCGGCCGTCGCGCGGCCCGCTCACCGCTTGCGCACCGCCGCATCGAGCACGCCGTCGGCGAAGCGCACGCGCACTTGCTCGTGCTCGCTCGCTCGCGCCGCGCTCGGCAGCGGCTCGCCGCGCCGTGACTCCACGAGCGCGTACCCGCGCGCGAGCGTGCGCTGCGGGTCGTGCGCGTCCAGCGCGAGCGCGAAGCGTTCGAGCTCGCGCGCGCGCCGCCCGCGGCAATCGCGAAGCGAGGAATCCGTCTTGCGGGCTAGCACCAAGGCGCGGCGCGCGGTCAGCGTGAGCTCCTCGGCGACCCGCCGGCGCGAGCCGGCGCGCGTCTCGCGCAGCAGCTGGTGCAGGCGCCCGCGCTGGCGATCGAGGTGCGCTGCGGGCGCGCGCGCGAGGGCAGCGAGCTCGCGCGCGCGCAACAGGAGCGCGCGCCTCGCGTGGTCTTGAAGGCGGGCCGCCGCTACGGCCTGGTCGGCGCGCGCGCGGGCGCAGTCGAGCCCCACCGCGGCCTCCGCGGCGTGCGTGGGCGTGGAGCAGCTCACCGCGGCCACCTCGTCGAGCAGCGTGCGGTCGGTGTGGTGGCCCACGGACGCGATCACCGGCACGCGCAGCAGCGCCACCGTGCGACACAGGGTCTCGTCGCAGAAGCACAGAAGGTCGGCGAGCGAGCCTCCGCCGCGAGCCACGATCACCACGTCGACGCCGCCCACCGACGCGAGGTCGCCGAGCGCCCGCGTGATCGCGGGTGCCGCGTGGCGATCCTGCACGGGCGCAAATCCCCACACCACGCGCCCGGCCCAGCCGCGCCGGCGCAGCGCCGCCAGCACGTCGTCGCGCGCCTTGCCGGTCTCGCCCGTGACCACGCCGATGCTGCGCGGCAGCAGCGGCACCGTGAGCTGCTTCTGACGCTCGAGCAGCCCCTCGCCGTCGAGCTTCTTGCGCAGGCGCGCGATGCGCGCGAGCAGATCCCCCTCGCCCGCGATGCGCATGTCCACGACCGCGAAGGAGAAGCCGGGGGAGGAGGTTGCGCTACCGGGGTAGTAGTCACAGCCCCCCGCGACGACCACCTGCATGCCCTCGGGCGATCCCTCCCCGGCGGCGCAGTGCGCGAGCATCGTCTCCCAGTCGGCGCGCCACGCCGCGCAGGGGACCGCGCCCGCGGCGTCGCGCAGTTCGAAGTACACGCGTGCGCGCGAGGTGCGCAGGTTCACCAGCTCGCCGATCAGCTGCACGCGCGCGAACGAGCGCAACTGCTCGCGCAATGCCGCGGCGTAGTCGCCGACCGCAAACGGTCCCGCGAGCTGTGAGTCGGGGATCCCGGCCGGGCGCGAACACGGCTGCCTGGGGTCCGACGTGAAGGGCGCAGAGGGCATGAAAACCCAGCATAGGCGCTACGATCGACGGCAATGCGCGGGGGCGAAACCAAAGCCTTGTGCGCCTCGCGGCGGGCGCCGTGACCGCTCACGGCAGGCGCGGGCAGCGCTCGCGCAAGCGCCGCCGCAACACCCGCGACGCGCCGCCGGCCACCGCCGCAACGACGCAGACACAAGCGCGTGGAGCGCCGGCCGCACAGGCGGGCTCAGCCGCGGTGACGACGCGCCCCGCAAAGCGCTCCGCGCGGCGCTCGGCACGCGCCGCGGACGCGACGCCGCGGCGTCGCACTCGCGCCGGGCGCGGCAGCGGCGGCGCGCTGTCGGACATGCTGCCGCTGGGAGCGCGCCCACAGTCGCTGTGGCACCCCCTGCCGCTGTCTGAGCTGTTGATCCTGGTCGGCGCGATCGGCACGATCGTTGGGCTCAGCCGCGGTATCTCACATGGCGGGGCGCCGCTGTTCGCGGGACTTGCCGCGGTGGCGATCGGCACCGTGGAGGTGACGCTGCGCGAGCACCTGAGCGGCTATCGCTCGCACGCGATCATCCTCGCGGCGCTGCCGGTGATCGTCCTCGACACGCTGCTCATCCTGCTGGTCGCGCCGTTTGGCACCGCGCTGAAGCTCGCGATGCTCGCGCTTGACCTGGTGCTGTTCCTGTTCGCGTACCGCGTGCTGCGGGCGCGCTTTGCAGAAGCGCGCCGCGAGCGCGTGTTCACGGGCGGGCGCTAGGCGGAAGCCCGCACGGCGCGTCAGCCGCGGGCGCGAAGCGCGCCGGCGTCGAGCGAGGCGAGCGGGCGCTCGCCGTTCTCGCCGGGCTGGCCGCGCACCTCGCCGGTGAAGCCCAGCCGCTGCAGTCGCGCGATCTCGCGCTCGCCCTCGACGCGCGCGGGGTGCCCGGCGGGCAGGCCCTCGATCAGGTTCGCGATGCGGTTTCGCAGCTGCAGCGCGAAGTGCGGTGTGGAGGCACCGGTCAGCTCGCGCACGTCCTCCACGGTCACGTCTTTCTGTCGCTGCTTGCGCGCGAGGCGTCGCGGATCCTCGGCCTGGCTCATGTGGGCTGGCGCTGGGGGTTCATTCGGGCAAGGTGGGAGCGGGCGCGGCGGAGCGTGGCGCGACCTCGAGTATCGCATCGATTTCGTCCTGCACGCGGGCGGAGATCGCGCTTTCGTCGCCGATCAGCCAGCCGTGGTTGTAGACCTCGCGCACCGGCGGCACGGCGGGCGTGTAGCCGGGCTGGATGTCGGCGAGATAGCGCGCGAGCGCGGCGGGGAGCGAGTTGGCGCCCGACAGCACAAGCAACGGCGCGTAGTCGCCGTGCGACGACAGCGGCGCCGCGGCGGGCGCGTCCAGCGGGCGCGATGCGTTGACGAAGGCCAGCCCGTGCCCCGCTTCGCGCACGCCCCAGCCAAACGCGCCGTCGGAGTAGCGCGCGACCGCGATCGACGCGGCTACCGGATCGGCCGCTTCGGTCGCGCCCGGCACGCCGCCCGCTTCGCCCACGGGCACCTTGGTGACGCGCCCGAAGCGTCCCAGGGCCGCCACCGCGCCTTCGCTTACCCCAGGCGCCCCGAGCACGTAGATCGCCGGGTGCGAGAGGGTCGCCAGGACCGACGCGGTGGGCTGTGGCACGCCCGCGCCGGTCACGAACAGAATGGGCGCGCCGCTCTCGGCGGCGAGTGCGGCCGCGGGCATCTGCAGCGCC
>DASZFR010000085.1:0-43912 GCA_035939635.1 Solirubrobacteraceae bacterium | reverse complement strand
CGCTGACGTTCGCGCTCGCGCCCCTGTACGTGGGCGCGCTCGTGCTCTCCGCGCTTGCCGTGTGGCAGGTCACAGGCGATGGCGAGGCTCTTGCCTTCGAGGGCTTCGCGCTCGTGGCCATGTACGTGATCTTGGCCATTGTCGCGCTCTATGAGTGACCGGCCGCACCGCCGCGCCCGCTAACCGCGCGCTCGCGCGAGCGGTGACCTACTTCAGGCTCAGACCGCGGGCGGCGCGCTCTCGGGGGGTGGTGGCCCAGAGCCGGGGGGTGGGCCCGCGCCGGGGGAAGGTCCCGTGCCGCCGGGTGGCCCCGCGCCAGGGGGTGGCCCCGTGCCGCCCGCCGCCGGCGGTGAGCCCGGCTGCTGCGGGCCGCCTTTGCTGCGGCGCCGCCAGACCACGATGGCCCACGCCACCGCACCCGCCACGCCTGCGCCGATCAGCGCCCAGCCCCATGCGGGCAGGCCGGATTCTTCGCTCTCGGAGGCGTTGTGGGCTGCGTTCGCCGCCGCGGCGCCTGCGGCGGCGGCTGCGGGAGCGTTGCTGGTGGAGGTGGTCGGCGCGGTACTCGACGCCGTCGTGGTCTCCGTTTTGATGACGGTGTTGGTCTGCGTCTGGGCCGGCGCGGTGGTCGTCTTGGGGGGCGCGGTTGTCGTCTTGGTCTGCGTGACCGTTTTCGTTGGCGATGGGCTGGAGCTCGACGAAGACGTCGACGGCGTCGAGTTCGTCGCGGCCGACGCCTTCTCGGTTTCGGACGGAGTCTTGGACGTTTGCGATGCGCTGGTGGGCGCAGTCGCGCCGTGCGTCCCTGTGCTCGCCGAGGTGCTGTGCGAAGCGGCAGCCTGGCTGAGGCTGTTGGCAACTGTGGATGCCGCCCCCGAGCCACATGCCGCCAGCCCGATTACCACGCAACTGACCACGGCCCCGCACGCGAGTCGCCGTAGCCCGCGTGCATGCCCGGCCGAAGTCAGTGTGCTCGGCCTGTCTGGCACGCGTCGGGCGGCGCGCGCCGCGATCGTCCCGCCGCGTGGCCTTCTCATCGCTTGTCTTGTGCCTTGCGAGCTCACGCAGGATTCGCTCGCAGTCTGGGGCACGCCGGCCGCACGTGCCTCATACCGATGGCATGAACGTGCCTGCTTTGTCGGCAGCGCGCTCAGGCTTCAACGAGCTCTCCTCGTAGCGCGCGGCGCTCGCGCGATCACGCGGTCGACGTCGACCGACTCGTCGCTGGCCGTGTCGGGGTAGATGACTATCACCGCGGGTGCGGCGCCGAACCAGGCGCTCATCTCGTTTTGCTCCAGGTACGCCGCCGCTCGCCGCGACCCGTCGGCCTGCGTCACCCACACGTCCTGCCCCTTGTGAAAGTAGAAATCGTCAAAACCCACCATCGTGCGGGATTCTGCGCCCCCAAGACCGGTGCGCGGTCACCTGCTTGAGGTGATTCCTTCACTGCTGGGACGTGTACGTTGACACTTCATCCCGCACGAGTGATGCGGCGGGCAGCCCTGGCGGCTGAGATCTTGGCCGAGCAAACGCTCCGGCCGTGGTCAGGCGCCGCCGCGCACAATGTCGACACGCGTCTTCTACATCGCCTACCGCTTTCTCAAGGAGGCGCTGCACCGCGCGGTCGGGCTCAACAGAGAGGCATCGGTCATCACTACCGGATTTACGCTCGGGGTGCTCGGCGCGGCGTGCGAGCCACTCGTGGCGCCGCTGGTTAGAACTCTGCGGCGCAAACCGGCCCCGCCGTCGGCCGCCTCGAGCTTTATGGGGTTGGCCGTGCTTCGACACCTCGCCCGCGGCATCGGGGGTGAGCCGCTGAACTCGAGGCCAGTCGCCCGCTGGGTCATCGTGGGCGCCATGCTGCGCCCCGCGTTGGAGATCGCGTTGCTTCCGGTGCATGTCGTCGAGGCCGCGCTCGGCGAGTTGGCCAAAGCCTGGCGCTACGTGACCGTCGGCGTGGCTCCGCGCCGCTCGAGGTAGCGCGGCGAGCGATGGAGGCCGCCGGCTACGCCCAGCCCGTGCCGTCGGCGCGCACGACGGGGCTGTTCGGACGGGTGATGGCACTGGTGGCGCTCACGGTTGGCGTCGCGACGCTCGGCGTCTACCTCGCGCGAAACGCGGGGGGTGCGCTGTGGTTCTTCGCTTGGCTGGCGGCGCTGGGCTGTCTCGTCGGCCTGAACGTGGCCAGCTCCCGCGGTAACGAAGGGCTGGCGCTGGTTCTCCTGCTCGCCTTCGGCTTCCTGCTCGGCGCGAGCGTGGCGACCACGGTCAACTACTACTCGCACGTCGACCCCACCGCCGTGCGTCAGGCATTCGGCGCGACGGCGCTGTTCGTCGGCGGCCTGGGGGCGGGGGGGTATGCGATCCGCAAAGACCTCTCGTTTTTGTACCGCATCCTGTTCTGGCTGCTGCTGGCGCTGATCGCCGGCGGCATCGTGCTCCTCTTCATCCGCATGCCCGCCGCCTACACCGTCTACGCGCTGGTTGGGCTCGCGATCTTCGGTCTCTACACGGTGGTCGACTTCAACCGCTTGCGGCGCGCGGGCCGCGAGGAAGCGATACCGCTGGCAGCCGGCATCTTCCTCGACATTCTCAACGTGTTTCTCCTGTTCCTGCGCCTGTTCAGCTCATCGCGCTGAGTCTCGGCCGGGTAGCGCGAATCACGCGGCCGTGGTATGTACGTCGGCAGCGCGGGAGGGGAACCTTTGCGGCGTGGACGACGAACAGCGCGACGAGGCCCCCGCTCCCGGCTGGCGCGATGAACACTCCCCGGCGCTCGTTGCGCGGGTCGCGCGCGATATCGACAATCGCAGCCAGGACCAGCACACGGCGCTGCTCTCGGACCTCTTGTGCGCCGCGTGGCCGGGTGTGCGAGCCCAGATGCAGTGAGCCCCGCCGCCCGCCCCGACGTCGGCGAGCTCGCGCTCGTGCAGCGCCAACGTCGCAAGCTCGCAGCGGCGAGTCGGTCGGCAGGTATCTATTGCGTCGGCGAGCGAGGGTTGCCGCAGGTAGCGACGGCTATCCTTGAGGATCGCGATTGGCGCCGTGCCGTTGTCTCAAATGAAAGGAATTCGGGTGCGCGACGGTCTGACATCACAGGGGCGCGATAGGTTCGAGGAGCAGCCCGGCGCCGTCGCGCAGCGCCCCGCGATGGCCTTCGTCGTGTGCGTTGTGGCTGCGCTCGTCGGTATGGCCGTTTGCGCCGCAGCCATCCTTGTGCCCGCGCCCGTCGGCGCGGTTCCGTTCGTGGTGATGATCTGCGCAGCCTGCCCGCTGTTGGCGGGGTGGGAGGCTGCTTCGGTCACGGCGTCGCGCCGGGCCGACCGTGCCGGGCGCAGAGCGCTGGCGAGACTGAGGTCGACCCTCGATCGGCTGCCCGAGACCGAGCATCCGCTCGGTCTCTGAGCCCGGCCCTCGGGTACCGGTACTCCCTCCGGCACCGGTACTGACGCTCGCCCGCTTGCCCGGCGGTCCTCGTCGGGTGCCCCGGTCGCGCCGAGCAAGCCGCTGCCGTCTGCGGGAGGGCCGGTCGCTGTCAAAAGGTGCTGGGCAAACGCGCTCCGCCGCAGCTTCAGATCGTCGCTCGGGCCCTGCCGCCATAGGCGACGAGTCCGTAGATCACGAGCACGTCGAGGCTGAAGATCGCCAGCGAGCCCCAGGGTTGGGCCTTGATAAACATCAGTTGGGCGATCGCGTTGAGCCCGGCCACGCCCACTCCGGTCCATCTCGCCCACTGTGAGCGCGCCCAGATGCCCAGCGCCACGGTGCACTCGAGCGCACCGATGATCGTCACGATCCAACCCCACGTTTTCAGATCGCTGAACACGAAGCGGGTGTTGCCGACGTAAAAGCTTGATTCTGCGATCGCGGCGATGCCGTAGATGAGGTTCAGTATGCCGGCCAGCATGATCAACACTCCTGCGAATGTGACCCAGCCGGCTCCGCGTTCTTCTTCTTCTTCTACACGACCGGTTCCTTCAACACGCGCATCGGCAGAACGCCGAACGGTGCCAGGTTCGCTACTCATCGTTGAAGTCTCCCTTCTGCGTACCAGATGGCGGTGCCAAATGGCGCCTCAATTGCCACGCTGAGATGGTCACCCCGCTCCTTTGAGTTTCCGTCGCCCGGATCGGGTGAGGTAAGCTGGGAGCTCCAGCTCTAGCCTCGCCAAAGCCTGCTTTGCAGGCCCCGTTTGGGGTGCGCTCTCAGGAAGGTGCGTCAGTGACCAACACGCGAGAGCGACGGCAAGGTGAAAGTGACAAAGACCGGAGGGTGACCATGAGGAAGCCGAGCACGAGGCGCTGGCAATCATGGTCGCCTGACCGCGCATCGACCTCGCAAAGGTTGGATCGCTAGAGCATGCGCGTGGAGCTTGGAACGCCGGTTCTCTGCCAGGACGGTGAGTTGGGCCAGCTCGCGGACATCGTGATCGATCCCGCCAAGCGTCGTGTCACCCACCTCGTCGTCGAGCCCTCGCACGATGCGCTGGTGGGGGCTCGCCTGGTGCCGATCGAGCTGGCCGAAGCAGATTCCACGCAGCAGCTGATTTCGCTGCGCTGTACGAAGAAGGACTTCGGCAAGCTCGAGTCGGTGCGGGAATTCTCCTACGAGCGCCTTGGGGAACTCCCGCGCGATGATCAAGACTGGGACGTCGGGGTCGTCGACGTGCTAGCCGCGCCCACTTACTCGGCGGGCGAACCAGGGGGAGACCTGTACGCGGGCGCGGTGGGGGTCACCTACGACCGCATACCAAAGGAAGACGTGGAGCTCAGGCGCTCGAGCCGCGTGTGGTCGAGCGACAGTCGCGACCTAGGCCACGTCGAGGCGTTGCTCGTCGACGAGCGCGACAAGGTCACACACTTCGTGCTCCAGCATCGCCATCTGTGGCGCCGGCGAAACGTCAAGATTCCCATGACCTCGATTCAAGAGATCGCAAACGACGTCGTGACCATCGCGCTCACGAGAAAGCAGGTCCAAGCGCTTCCCGCCGAACGCCCGAGCCGCTAGCGGACGCGCGCAGGCACGACGTACAGGCGCGTCACCGGACAGCGCGGATTTCGCTGCGGCCGCGCGCGTTCGGTGGCAGGCTCGACTGCGGGCGCCGCAACACCGAATTTTCAACGAGCTCGCGCTGTGACTGCGCCCGCCCGCCTGCCGATGCGTGCTCGGCGTCGCGCCGCGATCGCCGCGTCGACAGCTCCGGCAGCTCCTGTGTTGTCCAGCCCAAAAAGCAGCAGCTGCCGAAGCACCTGTACTCCAGCGAGAGCATCTTTCGCTCCCACATCTGAATGACCGCGAGGTTGATCGGCAGCGGCGGTGTCGTGAGCTCGACGCTGAATGTCTGCGAGGTGTTCGATGCCGCCACGTCACTCGAGAGCGGCTCGAGCGGATGAATCTTGGCGGGATTGCCGACGATCCGTTCCAGCTGCTCGGCCACGGCGGTCGCGCGACGGATGCTCGAAGCCTCGAACGCGAGCCGCAGGCAGAGCTGATCGGCCCGAGGGGTCAATGTCTGGATAACCGCGTGCTGCGGGCTCACGTATCAGATGCTCGCTCGCGAACGCTCGCAAGTCGATACCTCGGCTGTGTGAGTCTTCGCCGATCACTCGAAGATGAGTCCGGCGCCCAGCGCCCTGGCGACGAGGTGGGCGCGCGAGCGCGCCCCCACCTTGGTCATGGCATTTCGCGCATGAGTCCGCACCGTCTCGTGGGCTATGCCCAGCTCCTCTGAGATCTCCGGGCTGGTGCACCCGAGCGCGATGAGACGAACGATCTCACGCTCGCGCTGTGAGAGCTGCTGCGGTTTTTCATCGGCCGGCGTGAAGCGGCGAAAGCGCCGGCCCCAGCGCGAGGTGTTGAGCGCCACGAACAGAACCAGGCGGCGGCCGGTCACGATCTCGGCCGTGGCCGCAACCTGGGCGGCCACGGTCGTGCCGTCCGACCTGATCATTTCGCCCTCGGCCGTGAAGTCACCGCGGGCCAGCGCCGCCTGCCATTCGCGCTCGGACATGACCGGGCCGCCGACGACGAACTCGTAAACCGGGCGCCCGAGCAGCTGGCTGGGTTGATAGCCGGTCAGCTTCAGATATGCCCCGTTGAAATCGACGTGGCGTCTCGCCGCGTCGAGCAGGACCATCGCGTTGCGCGAGTTCTTGAAGGCGCTCGAGAACAGGCGCGACCAGTCGCCTTCGCGCGACTGGGGTCGAGTGCGGCCGGTCTCTCGTCGCTGAACGGGAGGCGCCACGCGAGGCCGCGGAGCGGTGGCGGGCCGGGGACGCGTGCCCCGTCTCGCCGGAGAGGCGGGCGTCACAGCCCGGTCTCGGCGGTGATCCTGCCGGAGGCGACGGCCTTCGTGAGGGCGTTGTAGTCGCGCTCGTTCTGCTCGGCGTAAGCGTGGGAGAACTCGAGGATCGCGCGGTCGAACGCCGGCCCTTTGCCGAGGTAGGACGCGATCGCGACGCGATCGCCGCTGCGCGCGTGCGCGCGGGCGAGTGTCCACCCGCACAGGCGCCCGTAGGTAGCCATCCCGCTGGGCACCATCTGCTCGACTTCCGCCGAGCCCTTCCAATCCTTCAGCTGGCGTCCGTAGAAGTCCCGTTCCTTTTCGTCCAGGCCCGACTCGACGTGCACCCAGCCGAGAAAGATGTCGCTCTGGGCCTGCATCAGGTGCTGTCCGGTCACGACCCGCTCGCCGTGGTTCTCGAACTCGCTTGGCCCCAAGAAGCCCTCAAGCACCGACGCCTCGGCCTCCTTCATCTGCAAGAACAGCGGATCCCGGCTGTCGCGGCCGAGCAGCAGCCCGATCCACGCACGTGTGCCCACGCTGCCCACGCCCACCACTTTGCGCGCGAAGTCGACGAGCTCGAACTGCTCGAGCAGCACGCGCCGATCGTGCTGCAGCGTGGCGCGAAAAGAGCGCAGCAGCTCCTGCAGACCCTCGAACATCTCGTCCCGCTCGCCGCCCTCTGCGAGGTCTGCGATCGGCACGATCAACGGCGGTTCGGCGCGGATGCGCACCTGCCCATCGACCTCGACAGTCAGTTTTGAGAAAGCCGACATGCTGTCGCGCGTGCGCGCCTTGGCGATCATCTTCTCGGTGCGCTTGACCTGTTTGTGCGCAAACTGCGAGCCGAGTTCGGCGACCGCCGAGTCCGCATCGAGGGACGCGTACCACACCTCGAGATTCTTCATCGCGGCGAAGCTCGCGATCGCGCTGCGGTATTCCTCGACCGTGTCGAGCACGACCTGGTCCTGGTCCTTGGCGGGGTAGCCGTTGTACTGCGCGGCGATCAGCATGCTCGCCGCCAGGCGCTTGACGTCCCACTCCCACGGGCCGGGAAGCGTCTCGTCAAAATCGTTGATATCGAACACCAGGCGCCGCTCGGGGGACGCGAACAAGCCGAAGTTCGACAGGTGCGCATCGCCGCAGCACTGCACCGTGAGTCCGGAGCGCGGGGTGTTGGCCAGGTCGCTGGCCATGATCAGCGCGGCGCCGCGGTAGAACGTGAACGGCGACACGAGCATGCGCCCGTAGCGGATCGGCACGAGCTCGGGCACCCGCGTCTTTGCCTGGCGCTCGAGCAGCTTGATCGGATCGGGGCGGCCCGCCGGCGGCTCGTACAGCGCCTGGCTCGAGCGCGGGATCTCCTTGCGCGCCGCCTTGCCGCGTGCTTCGCGCTCGGCCACCGTCAAATGCGGAACGGCCGGCAGCTGCTCGGCTGCACCCGTCGGCCTTTGGCGCGCGGTCGTGGTCGCCATGCGCTCACACTCGCCGACCACGCGCCCGGCCGCATCGCCCGGAGGGGATGACGCAAGCTTGCCGGGCGCAATCGTCGCGCGCAGGCGGCGACCAGCTCGCGCGCCGTCCGCCCGACGCGCTCGGTGCGGTCGCGCTCGAGCCCGAGCGGTGCCGCGATGAAGGCGAGTAAGCGTCCGGTACCCGCCCTTGCCACCGCAGGCCCGACCGGCAGCGCCCGTGGTCACTCGCTTTGGGTGATGAAGCCGAGTGTCCGCGCGCCTAGCTTGCGCACCACAGCCGACTCGATCAGTACCGGAAAGGACCGTGATGGCAGCCGTTGCAGAGGACACTCAACAGAAGCTCGCCGGGATATCCGCCGGCGACATGCAGTTCATTGAGACCGCCGTAGGCCTGCGCGAGGTGGCGCTGGAGACAACGGGCCTCGATCCCGCCACGTTCGCGCTGGTAAAAATCGCGGCGCTGATCGCGCTCGACGCCCCGCCGGCTTCCTATGGCTGGCAGATCGCCAACGCCCTCGAGGAAGGCGTCACCCCCGAGGAGATCGTCGGAACGCTGTTTGCGGTCGCGCCCCAGGTCGGAGGGCCACGCGCGATCGCGGCGGCGGCCGAGATCACGCTGACGCTCGGACTCACGCTTCCCGCTCAAGCCGAATAGGAGGTGAGCACATGCCTCTGGTCAGACGACGTCGTCCCCTGCTGAGGGCTGCCGCGGTAGGCGGAGCGGCTGCCATGGCCAAACGATCCGGTGAAAACAAGGCAACGCGGGAACAGGCGCCGGCTCAGCAGGACTACCCGCCACCGCCGGCTTCCCCGTCATCCGGCGGCGGAATGTCGAGCGAAGCGGTCACCCGCCTGAAGGAAATAGCCCAGCTGCACGAACAGGGCGTCCTCACCGACCTCGAGTTCGAACAGCAGAAGCAGGCGCTGCTGGGTGGTGGTCGATAGCGGCGCTCGCCCGCCGTCCGCCACGACGGAGCCAGCGCCGCTGGCAGTGAAGTGGCTCGGTCATGCCACGGCGCTGATCGAGCTGGACGGCGTCCGCGTGCTGACCGATCCGATCCTGCGCAACCGGGTTGGACCGTTGAGGCGCATTGGCGCGCGGTCAAGCCGCGCGCTCCTCGGCGAGATCGACGCGGTGTTCGTCTCGCACCTTCACGCAGATCACGCGGACTTGCCGTCGTTGCGAATGCTCGGCGGCGCCCGCCTGTTCGCGCCGCGCGGGTCGCGCCGCTGGCTGGCCAGTCGTGGCCTTGCGCACGCGGAGGAGCTGGCCGTCGGCGACGAGGTCGAGCTCGCGGGCGTGAAGCTGCGCGCGATGCCGGCGCTGCACGACGCGCGACGGTGGCCGCTTGGCCCGGACGCGCCGCCCGCCGGACTCCTTCTCACGGGATCGCAGGGGTGCTACTTCGCCGGTGACACCGCGCTGTACCCGGGCATGGCAGAGCTCGCAGGACGTACGGACCTGGCTCTGTTGCCGGTTTGGGGGTGGGGGAGAACCGTAGGGCCCGGACACCTGGACCCCGTGACGGCCGCAGAGGCGGTGAACCTGATCGCCCCGCGCGTGGTCGTTCCGATCCACTGGGGCACGCTCGCTCCTGTTTGGCGCATTCAGCGCGGCGGCGATGCCGCCCTGCCGGCCCGTCGCTTCGCATGCCTCGTCGCGCGGCAAACGCCGGGTGTGGAGACGCGTCTGCTCGCAGCGGGACAGCGAACGGAGATCGCGCCATCCTCCCGCAGCGCAGCAGCCGGCGAGTCGGCATGAGTCGATCGGCTCCAGGCGACGCACGCCCGGCGGCGCCGATCGCACGAATACTCACCGTCTGGCTCACGTCGTCAGCAACGCTCTTGTTGCTCGGCGCGCTGTTACCCGGCGTCGATATCGCCGGAGTCGGCGCGGCGCTCGGGGTGGCGGCCGTCCTGGGGCTGGTCAACGGGCTCGTTTGGCCATTTGTCCTGCGACTCGCGCTGCCGCTCACCGTGTTGACGCTGGGGCTGGGGGTGGTGCTCCTGAACGGCGTGTTGGTGCTCGCGGTGTCCCAGCTCGACACCGGCTTTCACGTGTCCTCGCTGGCCGCGGGCGTGATCGTCACGATCGTCATCGCGGCGGTGAACACGGCGGTAACCAGCGCGCTGGCGATCGACGATGAAGGCTTCTGGTACCGCAACGTAGTCAAGCGCTACGGCAAGCGCGTGACGCCGGCGAAGGATCTGGAGCGCGGAGGCATCGTGTTCCTGGAGATCGACGGCCTCGCTCACGAGGTCTTGGTGCGCGCGATGCGCGACGGAAACGCACCCACGATGGCAGCGTGGGTGCGTAGCGACAGTCATCGGCTCTCGCGCTGGGAGACGGACTGGTCGTCTCAGACCGGAGCCTGTCAAGCGGGGCTGTTGCATGGCAACAACGACGACATCCCCGCCTTTCGCTGGTGGGAGAAGGAGCGCAACGCGGCGATCGTGACCAATCATCCGAGGGACGCCGCGGAGCTCGAGCGGCGCCACTCGGATGGTCGTGGACTGCTGTTTCACGACGGCTCCAGTCGCGCGAACATCGTCTCGGGAGACGCGCCGCACACCCTGCTCACGATGAGCACGGTGCTGCGCCGCGACCGCCCGGGTCGCGTCGGGCAGGACTACTTCGCCTACTTCGCCAACCCCTACAACGTCATGCGAACGCTGCTTCTCGGCGTCGCGGAGGTAGTTCGCGAGCGCTGGGACGCCGCGCGCCAGCGCCGACTGGACGTTCAGCCCCGAATTCACCGAGGATTCGGCTACGCATTCGTGCGCGCCTGGGCGACTGTCGTTCAGCGCGACCTGCAGGTCTACTCGGTGATCGCCGACATGTACTCCGCGCGGCCGGTCGTCTACACGACGTTTCTCGCCTACGACGAGGTCGCACATCACTCGGGCATCGAGCGCGTCGAGACGCTCGCGACCCTGCGCCAGGTGGACCGCCAGATCGGGCGCATCGCGGCCGCGGCGCGCAGCGCACCGCGTGCCTACCGGCTGGTGGTGCTGTCCGATCACGGACAGTCCCAGGGCGCGACCTTCCTCGACCGCTATGGGATCACGCTCGAACAGCTCGTCCGCGACGCGATCGACGCCCGCGTGGTCGACGGAGAGAAGTCATCCGACGAGGCGCTCGCGTTCCTGCACGCATCGATCACAGAGGCCTCCGCCGACAGCACGCGGGGCTCGCGCGCCGTTCGGCGGCTCACCAGACGCGGTGCGCCCGACGACGCCTCGGGGTCGGCCGCACATGAGGATGGCGACCGCCGCACGCTGCCCGAGGTAATCGTGATGGCCTCGGGGTGCCTCGGCCTTGTCTCCTTCCCGCGCCAGCCCGGGCGAGTGTCGCTCGAGTGGATCCAGCAGCACTATCCGCGCCTGATCCCAGCTCTGCGCGGTCATCCCGGGATCGGCTTTCTGCTCGTACGCTGCGAAGAGCACGGGGCGACGGTGCTCGGTGCAGAGGGCGTTCGCTTTCTGTGCGAGGACCGAAGCGAGGGCGAGGATCCGCTGGCGCCGTTCGGTTCCAACGCGGCGCGCCACGTGCTGCGCACAGACGGCTTCGCGCATTGTCCGGACATCGTTCTCAACAGCACCTACTGGCCCGACTCGGATGAGGTGGCGGCGTTCGAGCAGCTCGTCGGCTCGCACGGCGGTCTCGGCGGCTCGCAGTCGTTTCCGTTCCTGCTGCACCCGGTTGAGCTGGAGCTGTCCGGCGAGCACATCGTCGGCGCCGAGGTGATCCATGGTCATCTGCGGCGGTGGCTAGTGCAGCTGGGTCAGGAGGAGTACGCCGAGCTCCCGCGCACCGCGGCAGCCCCGACGCCCGTCACAGCGAGCGGCGGTGTCTCGCTGCGCACGTCGCCCACTGTGGACGACTGACGGCGGGCGCGCGCCCGGTCTGGAGCGCGAGCTCACCCGATCGGGATGATCCCCGCGCCGACGCTCGGCGCAATCGTTGCCCCTGACAAGCGCGCGACGACTGGAGACCAACATGGTGATTGCCAACTCATATCCATTCCTTGAAATCTTCTGGACGATGATTCTCTTCTTCACCTGGGTCATCTGGATCTGGATCGTGATCACCGTGCTCATCGACGTCTTTCGCCGCACGGAACTGTCGGGGTGGGCCAAGGCCGGCTGGACCGTGTTCGTGATCGTGCTCCCGTTCATCGGAGTGCTCGTCTATCTGGTCACCAACGGAACCGGTATGTCCGAGCGCCGCGCAATGTAGAAGCGATGTAAATGTTCATCCCAACGGTGGGATGAGCCGAGCGCTCCGCGGCGATTTAGTGGTCGGTGGCGATGCGGGACCTGAATTCAGACGGCACTTGAGGCTGTGGCCGCTTCTGCCTCCGCGCCGAGACCGCGATCACCGATGCTGATCATCGATACGAGTGTGCGCCCGTCCCGGTCTGCGCGCCTGGAGCTCTCGCGCGAGGCGAAGAGCCGCGGCTGGAAGGTGGTCGAGCTGAGCGCCGGCGATGACTACCCCGAGATCGACGCCGTCGCCGCTGAATATGCTGCCGACGTCGTCGCATTTGCCGGAGCCGACGACTCGCAGTCGAAGGCCACGGTGGTGGCCTCAGGGCGCGAGCTGCCATACGCATGCGTGCCCTCCGGCACCGACGACGTATTCGCACGTGACCTCGGCATCGACGTGGACGACGGATTCCGAGCCCTCGTGGCGATGGAGGATTACTGCGAGTACTACGTCGACCTGGCCGAAGTCAACGGGCTCACCTTCGTCAACTACGCAGCGCTTGGGCTCGAATGCAAAAAGGCGCAGCTGAGCGCCGCGGCCGAACAGAATGCTTGGGCCTTCGCAAGCCTTGCCTCATACACCGTTGCCCGGCAAGAGCCTCCGGTGTCGCTGCACTGGCACGCGGACTCGGGGCGCGAGAGCTGCGCGGCGGTTTTCGTGTCCAACAACCGCCGCCGCTTCGAGTCTCATACCGTGGGACGGCGGACGCGCCTCGACGGGGGCGTGCTGGGAATCGGGGTGCTTCGCAACGGTGATGGCAGCTCCCCCGTACCGGATCGCGGCGGTTCCTGGCTGGAACTGGGCTTGGCCGACCTCGAGGTCGACGCCGCCATCCCGCTGCCCGCGGACGTCGATGGCCAGATCGTCCTGCTGGATCCACCGATCCGGTTTCGCATACTCCCGCGAGCCCTACGGGTGAGAATCCCTTTCGCGCGCTGAGCCGAGAGCTCGTGCCTGCAACGACGCCGCCGCTCGCGCGCGCGAAGCCAGCGATCAGCGCCGATTCGTCCCCTCACGCATCACGGGGCGAGGAACTAGGTGTGGTTCTCACCCATAACGTGTGGTATAGGCACGAAGGCGACCCGCTGGCACGCTTCATTGTCACCCGGTCCGAGCGGCGCAATGCTCTGCTCCATCACCCCGACCGTACTAGAAGCGGACGCCGCGACAACGTCACCTCGATCGTCCGACGGAGAGGTCACGTCGCCGCGCAGCAAGTCGGCGATGGGGACGTCTTCGAGTCCGCGCCGCCGCGACCGGGTGGACCGCCGGCGCGAGCCGCCTTTAGACGGGCGCGCGCAGGTGGAGTTCGACGAAGCCGCCGGCGGACCCCTCAGCGCGCCGCCCGTCTTCCACACTGGTCTGGTCAGCCGTCCTCGCCTCGTCCGCCAGCTGCTGGACGCGCGGCACGCAACGACGGCCCTGGTCTGCGCGCCGCCCGGCTATGGCAAGACGGCGCTGTTGGCAGAGTGGATCGAGCGCGACGAGCGACCGTGCGCGTGGATCACGCTGACCGAGCGCCACAGCTCCCCCGCCGTGCTGGGGGAGGCGATCATGCGCGCCCTCGACGCGCTGGAGCCGGTCGCGAGCGGCCTGCTCGACGACTGCCGGCAGGCCGCGACCGACCGACCGACCAAGCCCTCGCCTGAGCTCCTGGGCGCGCTCGCGGCCACCGTCTCCTCGATGGGTAGCGTCCGGGCGCCGGTGATTCTCGTGCTCGACGACGCCCATCGACTCCGCAACCGCGCGGCGCTGCGGGTTCTCTCGACCGTCGCGGCGGCGATGCCGACCTGTTCCAAACTCGCCTTGGCGTCGCGCAGCGAGCCCCCGCTTCCGCTTGCTCGCCGCAGGGCCGACCACGAGTTGCTCGAACTTGGCGTGCGCGAGCTTGCGATGACTGCGTATGAGGCATTTCGGCTGCTTCGGGCGGCGGGCTTGCACGCCGACCGTGGCGCCGTCGAGCGGCTCACGACCAAGACGGAGGGATGGCCGGCCGCGCTGTATCTCGCCGCGCTGTCGCTGCGCGCGCAGGCCGACGTGAAGCGGGCCGTCGAGGAGTTTGCAGGCTCCGACAGAGCGGTCTCGGAGTACGTGCGACAAGAGCTTCTGAGCCACCTGAGCAAGGAGCGGCGCGCGTTTCTGCGCCGCTGCTCGGTGCTCGACCAGCTGTCGGCACCACTGTGCGATGAGGTGCTCGAACGCTCGGACTCCGCGGCGGTACTGGAGGAGATCGCCTTCCAACAGCGCCTGCTGCTCCCACTCGACACCGCGGGCAACTGGTATCGCTGCAACCCCCTTGTTCGCGACGTTCTTCGGACCGAGCTGCGAGCGCGCGATGGCGGTCTCGCCACAGCCCTGTCCCACCGCGCCAGCCGCTGGTTTGAGCAGTGCGGCGACATAGATCGGGCCATTGGGCACGCCGTCGACGCCGGCCAGTCCGAGCGCGCCGGCGAGCTTCTGTGGCGCCACGCCTCGGCCTACCTCGTGCGCGGGAGCGACCCGCGCGTGCGACGCTGGCTGGACAATCTCTCCGAGGCCACGGTTGCGGACTCACCGCAATTCGCGCTGTGCGCGGCATTCACCGAGGTGCTGGCTGCGAACATCGATGTGGCCGAGCGCTGGGCCAGGACAGCCTCGAGCGCGATCGCGCGGCGAGCGAGCGACGACGACCGGACACTCCGAGGCGGCGTAGCGCTCGTCATGGCGGCGATTGGGCGCGACGGCGTCGAGCGTATGGCGCGGACGGCCAGCCAAGCGAGCTCCTTACTCGGTCAGGACTCTCCTTGGAACTCGTTCTGCTGGCTTGTTCAGGGCGTCGCTGACCACATCTGCGGCGAGCGGGCGAGGGCCCGCGACCGCCTCGAGGCGGGCGCTCGCCTCAGCGCCACCGTGATGCCCGTCGTCGAGTCCCTGTGCGTCGCGCAACTGGCGATGATGGACGGCGAGGACGGCGACTGGGACCGTGCCGCGGACCGTGCAGCGGCCGCGCGCGAGGTCGTTACGGCGCATGCTCTGGAGCACGAGCCCCTTACGACGCTCGTGCTCTGCGTCTCGGCGTGGATTGCCGGGCGCCAAGGACGCGGCGATGAGGCGAAGCGCGATCTCATTCAGGCCCGGCAGCTGCTCGACCGCTTTAGCGGCTTCATGCCATGGTTCGAGGTGGAGGCGCGGATCCTGGTGGCGCGTGCATCGATTCGGCTGGCGGACTCCGCCACAGCGCGAGCGTCGCTGTCGCGAGCGTCGCGTGTACTTCGCCGCATGGTCGACGCGCCGCAGTTTCACACCTGGCTGGACGATGCCTGGGCCGAGATCGACGAGCACAGCGCTTCCGCGCTCTCGGGGCCGGCCTCCCTGACGATCGCCGAGCTTCGGGTCTTGCGATTCCTGCCAAGCCATCTGTCTTTCCGGGAGATCGGAGAACGCCTGAACGTCTCGACCAACACCGTCAAGACACAGGCTCACGCCGTGTACGGCAAGCTCGGCGCCACATCCAGGACCGAGGGCGTCGCTCGCGCCTCGGCCTTGGGCCTTATAGAAGCCTCGATCATCTAGCGGCTTCGCCCGCGCGTGCACGACGGGCGCCTTTCGGCAGCCGCGTAGTCGTCGTTGCCGGCTACCCCCTTGACGCTGACAGGCTGCCGTGAACTGCTTGCTGCAGCCTCGCCTCGCACGCGTCGCTGAGTGAGACCTCCACGATCCGCCCGCCGAAGTCGCTCAGCAGATCAACGGCCCGTTGGCGATCTGTCGTGCTGATGAACAAGAACAGCGCCGACGTACCCGGAGCGACCATGTCACGCACCTGTTGCTGAAACGCTCGATTGATGCCGCCCTTCTCCATTTCTGCGAACACGCCTCCGAGGTCCAGTCCAACGCCGCTGCCGAACACGGGCGCGAAGAACAGCAGCCCGAACAGCAGACCCCAAAACATCCCCCAGCTCGAGCCCTGCTCGACGGGGTGGTGGCTCGTGGTCGCGCGGTACTCGCCCTGGGCACTGCGGGCTATGACGGCCACCGCATCAGGCTCTACGCCGAGCTCGGCACGCAGGTGGCGAACCTCCTCGGCGGCCCGCTCGGCAGTTCCCTCGTTCGGGTATGCGATGGCCAGCAGGGCCCCCAATGCGTGCCTCCTGTCTCGATCGCGCCTCTGCCGACCGCAGGCCGGCCGGCGGGAAGCTCGCCCACGCTATCCCCCCTCAGCCGCGACGCATCACCCGAAGACGACGATGAGCCGTGATCGTGCGGGTGCGGGCACCACCGGCACTATCCCCGAGCAGCGCGTGCGCATACCACGAAGCGGAGTAGGCCGCCACGCATAAACGCGCAAATTGTGTAATCATCGGGTTTTAGCAAGCGGTACCGTCGGGTAGCGCGGGTGCGCCGGAGAGTGACGTAGGTGTACTGCCACGGAAGGTTGCGCTGCGAGTCGCAAGGTAGCGGGGCGAGAGGGGCTTCGCGTTTGTCTACCCACTACTGGGTGTTCGATGCCCTCTACGCAGAGACGATGCGGCTCCGGCGATGATCGATTGGTCGCCATCGCACGGGTGCCGTCCTGCGGGACGCCGGCCGGGCCCGTCCGCGAAGGCCCTTCGACTTGAACGAGCTATCGCCCGCGCGGCACTATTCCGTGCGCGAAGCGGGGCGCTTGGTGGGATTGGGGGCGAGCCCGAATGCACCTGACGAGCGCCGCGCGATGGTTGCAGCCTATGCCTCCAGGCCAGACCCGTAAGCCCCGCTGGCGCGTCGCCGCGCGGTCAGCTGCCAAGCAAGGCGCGATCCCGCTGCACACCCAGCTTCTCGTTCTTGGCCTGCTCGGAGCCCTGGGTGCCGCGTGGGTTGGCGAGGAGGCCGGCAAGAGCCCCAGCGTCAGCCCAACACACGTCGCCGTGCTGCCGCGCGTCACGATCATCGTCGCGCTCGTCCTCAGCGGCCTGTTCGCCTACGCGTCTCGCCGCCAGCGACGTATGGGGCGTCTGCTGATCATCGCTGGGCTGTTCTCCTGCGCATGGCTCCTGAATGGATCGCGCGAGGAAGCCGCCTTCACGGTCGGCCTGGTGGCGTCCGGTCTTTTGCCGGGGGCGTTCTGCTACCTCATGCTCGCCTTCCCCACCGGGCGAGTCGAGTCACGGCCCGAACGGCGCTTCGTCATAACGACCACGACGGTGGTGGCGCTCGCCTGGCTGCTAGGTGTGCTCTCCTATCGCCAGCCAATCGTCCATGCACCGTTCCTGCACTCTCCCCAAGCGGGGGCGAACGCGTTGTACTTGGGGCTGCAGGGTCCGCATCAGCTGCTGACGACGGTGGTGCGCGCGGGTTGGCTGATCGTCGCCGCCGGCACGGCTCTGCTCGTCGCCCGGCGCGCCCGCCGGTCGAACCGCCACTCCCGTGTGCTGCTGTGGCCGATGGTCGCTATCGCCGCGGTGCAGGCCCTCCTGTTCGCCGCGTTTTTGGCCGCCGACGCGGCTGGCGCGGGGGTGGCCCCCGCGATCGGCACGGCCTACCTCGCGACGCTGGCGGCCTTGCCGCTAGCCATCTTCCTCGGTCTTGCCATGCAGCGCCTCTCGCTCGGCGGCGTCCTAGCCAGATTCGTCACCGGGCTCGGAAGCCGATCTGCCGACGACATGCAGGCCGCAATGGCGCGCACGCTCAACGATCCCGAGCTGAAGATCTTCTACCGACGCACCACCTCCACAGCGATGCTCGACTCAGACGGAATCGAGCTTCCGCGCCTGCAACGCGACGGCCGGCGCCGCGCGCTCGTCCACGGCGGTGGGCGCACGATTGCGGTGGTTGAGTTCGATGCCAGCCTGTCTGAGCAGGAGGAGTACATACAGGCGACCGCGACGTCAGCGGTTCTGTGGCTCGAGAAAGAGCGGCTGGCAACGGAACTCGCGGCCTCCAAGGGCAGCCTCGAAGCCTCGCGTGCGCGTCTGGCGCGAGCGGCCGACGCGGAGCGGCTGCGAATTCAGCGCGACCTGCACGACGGGGCCCAGCAGCATCTGATCGGGATGCACATGAAGCTCGAGGTCGCGGTGGAGACGATGGAGGAGGCACCCGCCCGCAGCGCGGCATTGCTGGCGGAGATCGGGGAGGAGCTCGGTCAGACGGCAGAGGACCTGCGGTCGCTTGCGGCCAATGTGTACCCGCCAAGCTTGCGGGAGTACGGCCTACTCGATGCGCTCAGATCCGCGATTCGCAGAATGGGCGCCGACGTGCGTGTCGAGGCCCATGGTGTCAACCGCCACCCGCGCGAGGTCGAGACGCAGCTGTATTTCGTCTGTCTCGAGGCGCTGCAAAATATGGTCAAGCACGGCGGCCCCGGCGTCACAGCCACGCTGCGAATGTGGGAGAGCAAGCGATGGCTGCTAGTCGAGCTTCGCGACGCGGGGGTGGGATTCGATCCCGAGCGCGTCGACTCCGGAAGCGGCCTGCGCAACATGCAGGACCGCCTCCACACCATCGGCGGGCACCTCACAGTAAGGCCCGGTGTGGACAGCGGCACCCTGATCTGGGCCGTCGTGCCGATTCGGCGAACAGCCGAGGACAGGTCCGACCAGTCCCCGCTCGAGGCGCTCCAGGCCACCGGCGAGGCCCAGATCGCGCGCGGCAGATCGCGCCTCCGCTCGCCGACGCCCAGCAGCCGACGCCACGCGCAGCTGACTTGATGGCGGACGGGTTCGCAAAACCCATCCGGGTCGTGATCGCGGATGACGCTTATGTAATTCGCGAGGGGCTTGTGGCCACGCTCTCGAGAGAGCCTGATATCGAGCTCGTGGGCTGCTGCTCCGACGGCAACGAGCTGAGCGAAGTCATCGCCGACCAGCACCCGGATGTGGTCATCACAGACCTACGGATGCCCCCGGGCGGCGATGGCGAGGGCATTCGCATCGCGTCGCGACTGCGCGAGTCCGATCCCAATGTCGGTGTCATGGTGCTCACCCAGTACATCGACTCGGCATACGCCGTTGCCCTCATGCAAGGAGGATCGAGCGGTCGCGGCTACCTGCTCAAGGATCGCATCCGCGACCGAGCGCAGCTGGTCAGCGACATCCGTGAGGTCGCGGCGCACGGGTCGGTCCTCGATCCTCGCGTGATCGAAGCTTTGATCGAAGCCCGCACGAGTGAGGACTCGAAGCTCGCCGCCCTCACGCCTCGCGAGCACGAAATACTGGCCGAGATCGCCGAAGGCAAGAGCAACGCCGCGATCGCCGAATCGTTGGTGCTCACCAAGCGCGCCGTCGAGAAGCACGTCAACTCCATCTTCGCGAAGTTGGATCTGCCCGAGCCAGACAGCGTCAGCCGGCGCGTGAAGGCCGCATTGCTGTTTCTCGCTGACGAGCACCGGCTCTCCCCGCCGCGGACTTAGGCTCGCCGGCCGCGAGCGTCGCGGCGCCCGTGACGGCCGCCGGGCAATGCGAAGCGCCAACCCCGCCCGGCGCAACGCGCAACGCTACGCCGCGGCGCAACGCGCAGCGCCTACGCCGCGGCGGCTTGCTTGGGGAACTCCTCGTCGGTCTGGCGGCGCAGCAGATACGTGCCGAGGAACGCGAGTGCCAGCAGGACGATGATGCCTGCGAGTTTGCCCGTCGCGGGGATCGGGTCCCAGATGAAGATCACGCCCATCACGGCGGCCGTGATCGCGTACGTATAGCCGGGGCGTTCGCGCAGGAAGGGCGCGATCGCGCGACGAGCGCGCACCGCCAGCGCGTCGGGGCCGGCGAACCAGCCTGCGGCGATCAGCGGCACGCCGATGAAGATGAATGCGCCTGCGATTTCCGATAGCCGCAGCGTGGCGATAGAGAGCGCGGCATGCGCGGCCGGGCGAACCGATTCGGTCTTCACGAGCGAATCGGTCACCTGCGAAATGACGAGGGTGCGTGCGGCCAGCACGGCCACGCCGACGAACACGGCCGCGATGCCCACGGTAATCAACGTGCGTCGGCGAAAGCCGCCGGCGAGGATGATCGCCAGGGCGTACAGCAGCGGCACCAGGATCGTCAACACGAGCGCGAGATTTTTCAGCGCTTTGCCGATTTCCTGCACGAAGCTGATCTGGTTGGACTTGAGGATCTTCAGGTTCGCGACCGAGGGAGGCAGTTTCGAGCTGACATTCGGCAGTCCGAGGCGCTTGGTGAGTTCGGCGACCACCGGGGCGAGATTGAGCGTGACCTGGCCGTTTTCGAGTGTGAGCGCCCCTTTGTGGCCGTTGACGATGTTCACGAACGCCTGGTCGGCGGTCTTGTTCGCCTTGCGCCACAGTTCCTGTACGCGCGGGCTCGCCAGCAGGCGTTTGGCGACTTCGGTCCCGGCGGTCCTCACGCCTCCGGCGAGCGGACCGGCGAGCGCTTGCACTTCTTTCGGCAGCCTGGACTTGATTTCGTTTTCGACGTTGACGTTGGCATACAGCTGATCGATCAGATACGTGGACGTCGCGTCCTGGATGGCCGCGCTCTGGAGCAGTTTTGTGCTCGTGTCGCTCCAGTTGTTGGGGCTGAGCAGCTCCCGGTTCGCCCAGATCGCAAACATCGCGAGCACCGCGAGCACGCTCGTACCCCACACGAGCACGCGCACGAGGATGCGCCGCCTGCGGCTCGGCGCACGTTCCGCCGCTCTTTCCGCGGAGGCCTCACGGTCTGCGACCGCGCTCGCCGTTTCGGCGCGCTCGCTCACGGCAGCTCACTGGGCGCGAGGCTCACCCGCCCTTTACATCAGGTGATCGCTTCGGGCTCATCACCCCTTTTGCATGACCTGCGTTGTGAGCGACAGCCGGCGTGGCGAGGCGCGCACGCGCCCCGGAGGGGAGTGGTGTGTTTCCTAGGCAGGGACGTCGGTGTAGAAGACCACCGTGCGCGCCAGCCGATCTTGCAGGCAGCGCCGCCGATCGTCCCACAGCATCATCAGGATCCCGGCGAGCAGCGGTAGCGCCGCAAGGATCAAGCCAATGAAGCGCACGAGCGCTCTTCGCGGCTTCAACGGCCCTCGGTTGCGCATGTCGATCACCCTGATGCACATCACCCTGTTTCCCGGGGTCTGGCCGGTTGACGACCAGAAGAAGACGAAATACCCAACCGTCCAAGCGACGTAAGCCGCGCCCAGGGCAGCCGCGATCACAACGTCGACATCGTGCGGCAGGTGCAGCAGCGACACCCCGAGTCCGACCCCCAATCCCACCAGCAGGGCGACGCCGTCGATGATCAGCGCGTCGAGCGCCAGCGCGAGCGTTCGCGTCACCAGGCCCGCGTAGTGGCCGGCCGACGCAGCCGCCACGCTCGGGGCCGGCTCCCCGCGCAGCCGGGAGATCGCGCGTCGCTGAGCGAGGTCGGTGCCGTGCTGTGACTGCACGCCGCTCATCGGACGTCGCCGCCGGGGATCTGCGGCGAGGGCGAGATACCGGCACGACCGGTATCGGCGTCCTCGCGGCCGTGGCGGCCGAGGCGCTGCGCGAGCCGTTGCACCCGCGTGTCAGCGCGGCGCGAACGGTCTCGCGCCTTGCCGGCAACCTGTTCGAGGAAGCCCGTTCCCTGGTGGGCGATCGCCTCCGTGACCGACGGACTGCGCGCGATCTCATCGACGAGGATCCATACCGCCTCGCTCGCCAGTAGCTGCTCGATGACCTCTTCCGGGAGCGCGCTGCGAAATCCTGCGGCGACAATCCTCTCGATCTCGGGCCCCGAGAGCACGCGTTCGGCGATCTGCTCGATCACGCCGTCCTCGAGGACCCGATCCACCACCCGTTGCGCCACACCCGCGGCCTCGGCGCGCTCGAGCACTCGGTCTATTACCTGGTCTTCCATCATTTTCGTGACGACCGCATCCAGAAGCGCGAAAAAGGCTTGTTCGCCGGTCGCCAGGATCGCCTCCTGGGCGACCTTCGCCGTGTCTCGTGCTTCCCGGCCGGCGTACGCTGCTACGCGCAGCGGCGCCGTTGCGAGCTGCGTCGCGGCGTCGAACAGCGAGCGCGGGGAGGTCACGCTGTACTGCGCCCCGCGACGGACGGCTCTCTGCGGCGACCGAGGTTGGCGACGATCAGCGACACGACCGTGACGAGGTAGATCTGCCCGAGCAGGGCCTCGGAGACCGACAAGGTGTGCCCGAGGTTGGTGCGCGCCGTGAAGTCCCCGTAGCCCACCGTGGTGAGCGTGGTGAAGCTGAAGTAGAGGCAGTTGCTGGTGGTCGCCGGCTCATCCGCGGCGAAGAACGGCCCTGCAGCCCCCACGTGGTCCAGCGCTCCGTATATGAACGCGTAGAGCATGCCGAGCAGCAGGTAGACGCAGAGCACCCCGAACACCGCCTCCAGCGTCACGGCCTGCCTCGCGCGCAGGCTCCGCGCCACCCCGACGATGATCGCCGGCGGCGCGAGCGCCACCAACAGTGCGTTGGTGGCACGCACGGCTCGGCCGTCGACAACCCCGCCTGCGGCTTCGACGATGCTCAGCGCGACCACGCCGGCTACGATCACCAGGGCCAACCGCAAGAAGGTCGGCCTGACGCGCCCGACCCACAGCGCGAGCATCAGCGTTGCCCCAAGCAGGCCCGTCACCAGCAACTGCTCCCACGCGGCAGGACGCGCGATGCCCTGCACGGCAAACGAGGCGACGATTGTCGCTAGCAGGAGCGCGTAGCGCCTCGTGCTCGGCTCGCGCAGCGGGCGACGCTCGCCGAGGCGCTCGCCGGAGCTCGGGGCGTCGATGCTCGACCCCGCCGTATGAAGCTCGCCGCCCATCGAATCAACCGGAAAGCCCTTCCAATGCAATGCTGAGCAGGCCCACACTTAGTCACCGCGCGAAGCTCGCGGCATCACCCAGTCGGGGTGAACGCGCCGATGGCTGGGTCTTGGCGCCGTGCGCAGCGACGCACACCAGAGTCTTAGAGTTGGGTGCGGGAGCGAGTCATCCTTGCGGGCGCGCTCCTCACCTGGTCGGGGTGATGCGCCAGGTGCGCAGCGGGGCACCGTGGTGGCTGCGTGTCTCCCAACGCCAACCTCGACGCGCAGCGCCGCGACCGCCTCAGGAAGTTCATCGCGCCCTTCCGCGTCAAGCCAGGCTCTACGGTTGCGCTCCCGAAGCACTTCGACCCCTCCTTCAAGGCGGGCGTGAAGAAGAAGAAGGAAGGCGTCGCGCTACTGGAAGAGGGGGTACGGCTCCTCACCGAGTATCAGGCACGCCTGGCCGCTCAGGACACGTGGGGAGTGCTGGTGGTCTTGCAGGCGCTCGACGCCGCGGGCAAGGACGGGACGATCCGCCATGTGATGAGCGGCGTGAACCCCCAGGGTGTGTCGGTGCGCAGCTTCAAGGTCCCGTCGGCGGAGGAGCTTGACCACGACTATCTGTGGCGTTATGCGCGCCGGCTGCCGGCTCGCGGCGAGATCGGGATCTTCAATCGTTCGCACTACGAGGAGGTGGTGGTGGTGCGGGTGCATCCCGAGAACCTGGAGCGCCAGAGGCTGCCCAGCGCCGCCAAGCAAGGAGACGTATGGCGCCGGCGCTACCGGGAGATCAACGACTGGGAGCGATATCTGACTGACAACGGCTTTCGTATCGTCAAGCTGTTCTTGAACCTCTCCCGCGAGGAGCAGCGCGCACGTTTTTTGCGACGTATCGACCTGCCGGACCACAACTGGAAGTTCTCCGAAGCCGACGTCAGGGAGCGTGCGTGCTGGGACGATTACCAGAGCGCTTTCTCCGACGTGCTGTCGCACACCAGCACGAAGTGGGCGCCCTGGCACGTGATACCGGCGGACCGCAAGTGGTTCGCGCGAATCGGCGCCGCGGCCGTGCTGGTCCACGCGCTGATGGAAATCGATCCTCACTTCCCGCCCGTCACAAAGCGCCGGCGTCAGGCGCTGCTCGACGTCAAGCAGGTCCTGGAGGCGCAGGCGCCCACGGGCGCCGCGCCGGACGCGTTCGAGAAGTCCCACCACGACGGCAAGAACGGCGCAGCGCGAAGCGACGCAGGGGACAGTCCACCCGGCGAGAACGGTGAACGCGCCGCGGCCCCAAGCACGGCGTGAGGGTCGCGCCGGCCGCTCATCGCTAGCCCGCCGGCAGGATCAGCCGGGCTCGCTTCCGGCTCATCCTGGCCCCGATTGCGCTGAGAGCCTCGATCATTGCGAGGGCGCCACGGCCGGCTCCGGCGCGACGAAGCGTGCTGCGATGTGGCTCGCACTTGGACTTGCGGCCTTTGTGCTGATCGGGTGGGCGATCGGTGAGGCGTGGATCTCGGCTATCGGCTCGGCGGAGCGTGAAGCGATGGAGACGCTTGCCGAACACCGCACCGAGCCGTGGATCACGCTGGCGCGCGCAATCACCTGGGCAGGGAGCGCGTCTGTGCTCGTCCCACTCGGCGCAGCGTGCTGTCTGCTGCTCGCGCGAGCGGGTATGTCGCGCCCGGCGTGGACCCTGGCCCTGAGCCTGGCCGGCGCGATAGTGATCTCGGACCTGGTGAAGCTGCTCACGTCGCGTCCCAGGCCTCCGGTCGAGCACCTGCAGGCGGTAACCGGCTCGAGCTGGCCATCGGGACACGCGACGCAGGCGTGCGCGTTCTGGCTCGCGCTGGCGTTCGCGCTGAGCGGGCCAGTGTCTCGCGGCGTCGCCCGGGTCTGCGTCCTCGGCGCTCTTCTGCTCGCGCTCGGCGTCGCCTGGTCGCGCGTCTACCTTGGCGTGCACTACCCGTCAGACGTGGTCGCGGGCCTGGTGCTTGGTGGCGGCTGGGCTGTGTTCGTCGCGCGCGTCTTGAGTGCGCGTGCGCGGCCGTGAGTGCTTTTCGCTCAGCAGGAGTTCATTCACACAATCCGGGTGAAGTCGGGCGCGGGGTCCCTCGGGATACTGCGCCGCGATGACGAGCTTCCTTTCGACGGCAGGAGCTCGACGCCCAAAGCGCTGATCACGATGGGCGCGATCCTCGTGCTCGGCAGCCTGCTGGCTCAGAGGCCGCGGCCGGAGTCCGCGGGGGTGCCAGGCCGTCGGACCCCGGCCCGAGACCCCAAGTGAGCAAGCCTGAGGTGCGGGCAGCCCGAAACAGCTTCGGACGAAGGGTCGAGGAGGTGAAACGACGTGGCCGTTGCCGACCGGGTCGACGGCTCTGAGAGAGAGCGTTGGTACAGCCTCTCGAGCGACAGCGTCGCCGGCGCTCTCGGCGTGGATCCCGCCGCAGGGCTTTCCCGTGTAGAAGCCGCGGAACTACTTGCTGAGAGCGGGCCAAATGCGCTGCCCGCGGAGAAGCCGGCCCCCGGATGGCGGCGGTTCCTGGCGCAGTACCGCAGCTACATGCAGATCATCCTGCTGGCAGCCGCGATCGTTTCGCTGGCGGTCAAGCAGTGGAGCACCGGGGTCCTACTCGTGGCGATCACGGTTCTGAATGCGGTCGTCGGCCTACGCCAGGAGGGCAAGGCCGAGAGCGCTATGAACGCGCTACAGGCGATGGTCAAAGCCAGCGCGCGGGTGCGTCGCGGCGGGTCCGAGGCGGAGATCCCGGCCGAGGAGGTCGTCGTCGGCGATGTCGTTCTGCTGGCGGCCGGGGACGAGGTGCCCGCGGACGGACGCATCATCCAGGCGAGCTCGTTGCAGATCGACGAGTCGGCGCTCACCGGCGAGAGCGTGCCCGCGTCGAAGGGAGTCGAAGCGCCGCAGGGCACGGACCTGGCGCCGGGCGATCAGACCGACATGGCCTTCATGCACACGCCGGTAACGCACGGCAGCGGCCTGATGATCGTGACCGCGACGGGCAGCGACACCGAGGTCGGCAGGATCGCGGGCATGCTCGCGACCACGGCGCGCGAGCAGACGCCGCTGACCCGGCAGCTGAACACCCTGACTCTGTGGATCGCAGGGGCTGCCGGGATCACGATGGTGATCATGTTCGTGCTGGGGGCGCAGCGGGGCCAGTCGGCGACGGTCGTGTTCACCAGCGCCGTCGCGCTGGCGATCGCCGCGATCCCCGAGGCGATGCCCACCGTGCTGCAGGTGATCCTGTCGCTCGGCGCCAAGGACCTCGCCGAGCACGGCGCGGTGCTGAAGGACCTTGCCTCAGTGGAGACGCTCGGCTCGACCTCGGTGATCAACTCGGATAAGACCGGGACGCTGACGATGAACCAGATGACCGCGGTAGAGGTGCTCGACCCCACCGACCGATACACGATCTCCGGCTCGGGCTACGAGCTGGAGGGGATCGTGCAGCGTGTCGCGGGCTCCTCGGACACGCTCGACGACGCGATCCTTCCCTACGTCGTCGCCAGCGACGCAGAGCTCGTGGAAGGCAAAGTGGTGGGCGACCCCACCGAGGGGGCGCTGCTCGTGCTCGCGCACAAGGCCGGCCTGGACATCGATGGCACGCGAGAACGTTACGGGCGCCTGGCCACGCTGCCGTTCGACCCGACCTACAAGCTGATGGCTGTCTTTGCCAGGGCTGCGGACGCGTCAGGCAAGGACGTCGTGCGCTGTTACGTGAAGGGTGCCGCCCCCGCGGTGATGAGCCACACGTCCAGCGCCCTCTCGGCAGGCGCGAGCGTCCCCTGGGACGAGGACCTGCGATCGCGAGCCGATGCCAACGTGCGGCGGATGGGAGAAGAAGGCTTGCGCGTCATGGCCGGCGGGTTCCGCGACGTGGAGCCGGAGTCGTTCGATCCTGACGGAGAGCTGCTGGACTACGTGGACGGCCTGCAGATAACCAGCCTCGTCGGGATGGTCGATCCGCCGCGGGCGGAGTCAAAGCAGGCGGTCCAAGACGCGCAAAAGGCGCACATCCGCGTGCGCATGGTCACCGGAGACGACGTGGTCACCGGCGCTGCCATCGCCAAGCAGCTCGGGATCGAGGGCGAAGCGATCCTCGGGGCGGACTTCGCGGCGCTCGACGAGTCCGGGCGGCTGTCGCGCATCGATCAAATCGGCGTCGTGGGTCGCGTGGCACCCGAGCACAAGGTGCTGCTGGTCGAGACGTTGAAGAAGCGCGGCGACGTAGTCGCGATGACCGGCGACGGCGTCAACGATGCGCCGTCGATCAAGGCCGCCCATATCGGCGTCGCGATGGGCAGCGGCACCGAGGTCGCCAAGAACGCCGGCCGCATGATCCTCACCGACGACAACTTCGCCACCATCGTGCGCGCGGTCGAGCAAGGGCGCAAGATCTACGACAACCTCACCAAGTACGTTCGCTTCGTCCTGATCTCGCTGGTGGCGTTCGTACTTACGTTCCTCGGCGCAACGCTGCTCAACATCGCATCCGGCGAGCCGTTCTCGCCGGCGCAGGTGCTCTACATCCACTTCTTCGTGAGCGCCCCATTTGGCGTCGCGCTAGGGCTCGACCGGGCCACTCCCGGTCTCATGCGCCTGCGCCCGCGCCCGAGCAGCGAGTCGATCATCACGACCGGGGTAAAGCTCACCTCCGCGCTCGTGGGCCTATATATGGCCGCCGTGCTCGACGCCCTCATCTACTTCGGTAAGCAGCACTACCACAGCGTCGTGGTGGGGTCGTCGATCGCGCTGAGCGCGTTCGCGCTGATGCTCGTGGTGGCCGCATACGAGAGCCGCAGCGTCTCGCTCTCGATTCTCGCTCGCGAGACCTTCGACAACGCGAAAATGAACTGGACGGCCCTCGTCGAGATCGCCCTCGCGGTGATGATCACGCAGATGGATCTGTTCAACCGTCTGCTCGACACGATGCCGCTCACGGCCGCACAGTTCGGGCTCGCGCTTGCCAGCGCGGTGCTGCTGTTGGTGCTCTGGGAGGCCGGCAAGCTCATCGCTCGCCGCAGCGCGGCGAGCGCGCTGCCCCGCTCGTCAGCGCCGAGCCCGGTTGGCGCCTCATGATCGGCAGCGTATGGGTGTCGACGCTCGCCGGGTGCGTGTTGCTGCTGGCCCCGCTGGCCGTGAGCGGCTGCGGTGGTGGTAGCACCACTGTGAACGCGGCACACGTCGAGGACGGCATCAAGGCCGACCTCTCGACCTCCTCGGTCAACGTGACGAACGTGGACTGTCCCAGCGACGTTCCCGTACAAAAGGGCGCGACGTTTACGTGCAGCGCGTCATTGAGCAACGGCGGCAGCGGCAAGGTGACGGTCACCCAGGAGGGGGGCAACCGCTACACCTACGCGTTCGCGCCGGGGTCGGTGCAGATCCCAGGTACAGCCGCGGCCTCCTCGATCGAAAAGTCGCTCGCAGCGCAGGGGGCGCCCGCTGCCAAGGTGACTTGCCCGCAGACAGTGATCGTCAAGGTGGGCACGACCGTGACCTGCAACGTGAGTGGGGCCCAGGGCCACGCCACAGGCACCGTTACGTTCACGTTCAGCGAAGCAAACGGGACCGTGGACCCCGCCTCTGTCAAGTCCTCCTGAGCGGCAAGCGCAGCGCGGTCGGCGTGCCTAGCCGATCGCCGGCTGCTCGGTGGTGGCATCGAGCGACTGGATGTGCTCGAGCGCGGCGTCAAGAGTTGGATAGAAGTGGTCGCGATCGAGCGTCTCGAGCAGGCCATATCGCAGCGTCAGCTCCTGAAGACGGCGGCGCATCTCGGCGAACGCAAGATGGGTGCCGGCCGCGTTGAGCTCGTTGTCAAGCCGCTCGAGCATCTCGGCAGCCGTCACGTCGACGTCTGTGACGGCCTCGCATTGCAAGACCACCCATCGCGGGTGACAGTCGCGCACGATCTTGCGGATCTGTTGGCCGAACGAGCCCGCGTTGGCGAAGAACAGGGGAGCCTCCCAGCGGTACACCACGATCCCTGGAATCTGCTCCGCGTCTGGATTGGTCTTCACGTCGTGCCAGCCCTTCGCGCCCGGGAGCTTGCCGAGGATCGCGCCGTGGGGCCACCAGTTGCGTCGGAAGAACAGCGCAATCGCAAGCACAACAGCGACAACGATTCCCTGCAACACGCCGAGCAGCACCACGCCCGCCGTGGCGACGAGCGATATGGCGAAGGCGCTTCTGCGTATCTGCAGATAGCGCCGTAGAGCGCGGATGTCCATCAGCGAAAGCGCTGCCACGATCACGACCGCGGCGAGTGCGCTCTGCGGCAGAGCGGCGAGCAGCGAGTTGAAGAACAGCAGCAGTGCGGCGACGAGAGCCGCACCCACTACGCCCGTGACCTGACTCTTCGCGCCCGCCTGTTCGGCGACCGCGGTGCGTGAGCCGCTGGTGGAGACCGCGAAGCCCTGAAACAGCCCCGCAGCGATGTTGGCGGCGCCGATGCCGATCATCTCCTGGTTTGGCTTGACTTCGTCGCCGCGGCGCGCCGCAAAGCTCGTGGCCGTGGCGATGGTGTCGGTCAGCGACACAAGCGCGATGCCGATTGCGGCGAGGAACAGGGGAGCGACATCGCCGGCGTTGGTCCACGGGATCGAGGGGGTTGGAACTCCCTTGGGCAGCGTGCCGACCGTCGAGACGCCATGGTCTGAGAGCCCCACCGCGGCAGAGAGGGCGGTCGCTCCCACCACCGCGGCCAGCACGGCCGGCACGCGGGTCGTGATGCGGGGCAGCAACAAAAGCAGGGCGAGCGCCGCGATGCCTACCGCCAGAGTCGCGGCGTGTGTCTCATCGAGGCCTTCCACGAAGACCTTCACCTCCTTGAGGAACGAGTCGGCGTTGGTGGAAAACCCGAACAGCTTCGGCAGCTGTCCCGCGATGATCGTGATCCCGAGGCCATTCATGTAGCCCACCTGCACCTCCTTGGAGAGCAGGTCGGCGACGAAGCCGAGTTTTCCCAGGCCCACGCCGATCTCGACCGCGCCGACCAGCAGCGCGAGCATGCCGGCCAGCGTGATCGCGGCAGTCTCGTCTGCGCCGACCAGCAGCGGCGTGATCGCCGCGAGTATCAAGGGGGAGATCGACGAGTCGGGACCGAGCACCAGCACTCGTGAGGGCCCGAAGACCGCGTAGCCCACGAGACAAGCGATCGTCGTGTACAGCCCGGTAACGGCCGGCAGGCCGGCCAGCTGCGCGTATGCCATGCCCTGGGGCACGAGGATCGCGGCGAGTACCGCTCCCGCCAGGAGGTCCGTGCGAAGCCACGAACGCTGGTAACCGCGCACCACGCCAACCCCTGGCATCAACCGTTCGGCTCGGGCCGTGCGCGACGAGCTCATTGGGGGGGCTGTTCACCGACGCACGGCAGGCGCGTTGCGATCACACCGCACGCGACCCCGATCGCGGCTCCCCCAACGACGTCGCTCGGGTAGTGGACGCCGGTGTAGACGCGCGAGTAAGCGACGGCGAAAGCCAAGGGGATGAGCACGGGCGCCAAGCCCGGAAGCTCGCTGCAGACCCCCGTGGCGAACGCGAACCCAGAGGCGCTGTGGCCCGAGGGAAACGACGTCGAGCGCGGCATCTGAATGAGCGGGGGTCGCGAGCGCGAGACGGGACGGCGCCGGCGCACGAGCAGCTTGGCCGGACCATTGGACACAGCGGAGGCGATGACGAGCGCCGCCACCCCGCGGCACGCCGCCCCGCGCGCCGGCCTGCCTCCCGCCACTGCCAGGCCGCCGGCGATCAGCAGCCAAAGGCGCGAGTAGGTTGCTGCCTGCGTCACAGCCACCAGCGCGCGGTCGGATCGGCGCGAGCGCCGCCGGTACGAGTGCTTCAGCAAGCCGCTGTCCAGGCGGCGCAGCCAAGAACGCATGGCTAGCAGACCTCCTCCCCGGCGTGCCCTGACGCATGCGCCGTCAGAAACGCCGGTTGCAAGTGCGCCGAGGCGATGCCGCGATGCTCAGCTTTCGCCGGCCACACGCAACAACGCCCCGAGGTTGTCACCCGTGAGCGCGACCGCGCGCGCGTGCGCTGACACAGCCGCCCCCCGCGGCACGCGCACGCGCAACGCCCCCGGCAAAGAGGCGAATCGCAGCGGTGGCTCGAGCACCAGCGCCTCGCCGTCGAGCCCCACCTCGACGGGGCCGCTCGAGTGCACCTCAAACTTGTCGGTCGACCACGTCAAGAGTCCGGGAAAGCGGCCGACCTGGCCAACGAGCTCGAGCGCCACCAGTCTTGACACGTCACCGGCGCTGTGGACGCGCGCGGCGACCACGCCAAGCGTTGCGCTGTCCAGCCGCTCACGCGTGCCGGCGCCGGCCATGTGCGTGAGCCGGTAGGGGTTGTTCGACACGAGCACGAGCGGGGCGTCGTCGCAGTTGCTCCCGTCGGGCATCGTGAAGTGCAGATCGAGCGGCTCGGCCTCGGGGCCGAGTAGCTCGGGCAGCATGTTCGTCCAGGTCTCGAGCTTGGCGTCGCGGTAGGCATCGGACTGCACGACCTTCGCGTAGACGCCCAAAGAGGCGTTGTTGACGAACACGCGATCGTTGACGCGAGCGAGATCGATGCGCCGCTCGACGCCGTCGGTGTAGGCGTCGAGCGCGCCGACGACATCGTCGCGGTCGAGGCCGAGGTCCAACGCGAAGTGGTTGCGGGTGCCGGCTGGAATGCAGACATGCGCGACCTCCCGCTGAGCAACCACCGTTGCCACGAGCGCCTGCGACCCGTCGCCTCCCGCCATTCCCACGACTTCGGCACCGCGTCCGATGGCGCTCTCTGCAAGCTCCTTGAGGTCGTCGCCGGGGCGCAGCACGATCGGCTCGATTCCTCGTCGACGAGCCTCAGCGGCGAGGTCAAATCGCTCGGCCTTGCCGCCGCCCGACTTGAGGTTGATGATCAAGACTGCCGATGCGGCGGCGCCCGCGGGCACAAACGCGGCCGCCGCGGTTTGCCCAGAGTCAGAGAGCGCGTAACGCGCGGCCAGGCCGAATACCCCGAGCAGCGCGAGTAATCCCAGCAGCACGAGCAGCCCCTGCCAGTGCGTCGCGACCGTCACGATCAGTCCGGCCGCCGCCAGCGCTGCCACCGCTACGGCCGCAACGCGCTGCGCGCCACGACGAGTGAGGGCAAGCCAGGTGGCGCCGCTCGCCGCCATCACGAGCGCCACGGCGAGCAGCGCGATCCCCAGATGACCCGCGAGCGCGACCGCGGCCAGTGCCGCCATCGCAACGGGTGCGATGAGTGCCACCACCGCGGCGGCGCGGCGGCGCCACGATCGCCTCTCAGCTACGCCATCGCCGGATCGGGGGGGTCGGACCAACCAGGCCTCTCAATCGCGTGGAGCTGCAGCGCCGCCGGAGGGCAGCACGCTCTCATCTCTCATGCGGCTGCGGCGTCGCCCGGCTGCAATGCACCCACCGGGGTCACACTCCGCAGCCCCAACGCAAAAGGATGGTCCACCGGCCCGGCGCTCAGCTCCAGCGTGGTGCAATTCTCGAGCTCGACGAAGCTCCTTCCGGTGCGCGGGTCGGTGTGCATGTGCTCGACGCGAAACAGCGAGCGACCGTCGGTGACGTAGTCGCCGACCAACAGCTCGCAGCCGGCAGCGCGCGGCGGGCGCGCCCCGGCCCGCCCGGGAACTGCGTCTGGCAATCGCACGGCCGGCGCAGCTTGGTGTGGCGCGCGGCGGCGAATGCGAGCCCACCAGCGTCCGATCCGAGCCTGCGCGCGCGGATTGCTCGGGGCGCGCGGGTGCGTCGGGGCGCCAGCTGCTGACCCCTCGGACTCGGCGCTCGTCCCAGCTCCTTGCCCGACCCACATCGACGGCAGCATCGCTCGCCGCTGCTGTGGGCGCCTCATCCAAACGGGGTGACCCGCCGGCTACGGTCCTCAGTACGTTGAGGCGTGGCGTCGCCGGAGCCGATCGCCGCCGACAGTCGTGGCGTCGGCGAAGTCGATCGCCAGCGATAGCCGTCCCCGGCAAGCGCCAGCAGAGGAAGGTTCTATGACTACAAAGCAAGCGTTCACGCCGACGGAGTGGGACCAGGTCCTGGAGGCGCCGCCTAGCGCCTCCCTGCTGGTGGTGACGGCGCAGCGCGGGGGCACATTCCGCGAGACGATCGCGATCGGGAAGTTCTATGCCGAGGCTCGTCAGCGTCACGGTGAAAGCGAGCTGCTCGATGAAATCGTGGCGGCCAAGCCCGAGGTCGATCACACGCGCTACCACTCTCCCGACGAGCTCAAAGAGCACGCGCTCGCACATGTGCGCGACGCCGTGGCGCTACTCGACGCAAAAGCGACCGCGGAGGAGCAGGCAGCCTACAAGCAGTTCGTGATCGGCCTTGCGGAGAGGGTCGCAAGCGCCCATCGCGAGCACGGCGATGCAGCGGACAACGTCAGCGACGCAGAGCGCGCCGCGATCGACTCGATCCGGTCAGCCCTCGGCAGCGACACGCCGCCGGCGTAGCGACACGCCGGCGACCTGCGCTCGCTCCGGCGGCGCTTGATCGCAGCCCGCGCGATGCAAGAACATGAGCACGGGGCGCTGCACCGCGCGCTGCGTTGCGCACGCCTACGACTCGGCCACGGCTTGTTCGCTTCGCCGCGGCCGAGCCGTGGACAGGCAGCCGTCGTGCTAAGCGCTCGCCCCGACGGGCTGCTCGGGGTGCTCGGGGCTGAGGGCCTGCTGCAGCTTGGCCGTGTCCTCGTCAGAAAGCGAGGTTTTGAAGACCGTGCCGCCGTACTGCTGCAGGGCCGCAATCGCCTTGTCCGGCGTCGCTTTCTCGATGATCATGAACAGCGCGGACGTGCCGGGCTGGACGTAGTCCCGAACCTGCTGCTGGAAGGACGAGTCAATCGCGTTTTTGCCCAGGTGGCCGAACAGCGCGCCGAAACCCGCGCCAATCGCCCAGCCGGCGAATGGAATGAAGAAGAGCAGACCGAACAAGAGTCCCCAGAAGCCACCCCAAACTGCTCCACCGGAGGCGGATGCGCCCATGTGGCTCGTGGTGGTATGGAACTTCCCGGCCTGGTCACGTGATATTGCGGCGACCTGATCAGCCTGGATGACCAGATCCGCTTCGAGGCGCTGAACGGTCTTCCGCGCCTCCTCTGCGGTCGTCTCATCCGCATATCCGATCGCGACCAACGTTGCCATAGCGAACTCCCTTGTCGTCGTTGGCCAGAACCTCTCAGGCGACTCACCTGCCGCCAAGCCCCGGCCGAGCGTTATCGCCCAGCGTGCCAGCGCGGGCTTCGGTCGGCATCACTCTCATGGGATGACGGAGCACGCGCTCGGACGCTCTAGCTGTGTTGTCCGTGGGATCCTCGGGTGGCATGGCAAAAGTCGCCCCGAAGCTGCCGTCGGTCCAGCCGCGCAAACGGCTTGGTTCTCTCGTGCGCGCGATCGAATCCGACGACGAGGTGATGGTCGAGCGGCTGCTGCAAATGAGCCGCTCGCATCGCGCCTTCGCTCCCTTGGCGCTCACAGCGGGCGCATTCGCGATGCTGCTCCACGGAGTCAGGCTGCTGCTGTCGAACTGGCGCCTGCTGCTCGTTGAGGCCCTCCCCGCGATGTGGATCTGGCTGGCAATGGCCGACCTGAAGCTGCACGTTCTGCACGGAGCCTCGTTTCGTGTGATTCGCGGCCCGATCCTCATCCCGATCTGGCTTGCGATCGTCGCGCTCACTGCGGCGGCGTTCTTCCTCAATGCGGTGTTCGCATTCGCCATCGCGCACAGCCGCGAGCCCAATATTCGACCTGCGTTCAGTGCCGCGCGCCGGCACGCGGCAGCTGTTGTCGTGCCGGGCGCCGTGATCGGCGTGCTGCTCGCGCTTTCGACAACCGTCGTGACCCGCTCGGGACGCCCCTGGTTCGCGTTGTCGCTGGGGATCGTCGTGGGGGCGATGATGGTCGCGTACGTGGCCCTGCCGGCACGACTCATCGGATCCAGGCCGGCGCACTCCAAGCGCGACAAGCTCGCGGCGGGCGCGCTGGGGGGCCTGCTCAGCATGGCGGTGTGTACCCCCCCGTATTTACTCGCGCGCCTGGGGATCCTCCTGCTCGGATCGCTGCTGGTCCCGGGCATCGCCCTGCTTGCGGTAGGAGCCACGCTGCAAGCGGGAGCCACCGGGGCGGTGAGGGCAATCAAGATGAGCGCCTCGCTGACCGCCGGGCGCGATCGCGGGCAGGGGGCCGCCGGAGACGGGTGACGGGTGTGACCGCGGTGACCGCAGCTGCATAGACGACCGGGCGTCACCTGATTCGGACGAGGTCAAGCGGTTTCGCGGTGCGAGCGTGTGGCCGTGCGATCACGCCCGCTAAGCGCTCCCCAATCGAGCACGCTCACTCGACGCGGCGCGCACGTCGCACGTCGCAGCGTGCCCCTGCTTGGGGCGCTGCTGATCAGCGTGACGCTCGCGGCGTGCGGCGAATCGTCGCAAGACAAGGCCAAGAAGGAAGTGTGCGGCGCGCGCACCGAAATCTCCAAGCAGATCAGCAAGCTGCAGGGGCTTACGCCTACAACGAGTGCCGTCAACGAAGCCAAGAGCAGCCTCGAAGTCATCAGCAAGGAACTGAAAAAGATCAAGGACGCGCAGCACAACCTCGCGCCGGCACGCAGGGAACAGGTCGAACCTGCGGTAAAGGCCTTCGAATCGGAACTCAAAACGATCGCCTCAAGCGTGGGGGCGAGCCTCTCCGGCGGCCTTGAATCAGCGCTGAAGAACGCGGGGCCCCAGCTGAAGTCGGCGGTGAGCAAGCTGGCCAACAGCTACCAGCAGGCGCTGGCTCCGATCAACTGCTCCTAGCCAGGAGCGGTCGGTGCGCGATGGCATAGCCGCGCCTGCCGGCTAGGCTTCGTGGGAGCCACCGCGTGACCTCGGTCGACGTCGAACTCGTGCTCGTCGGCCTCGTCGCGATGCTCGAACCTGCCACGCTCATCTTCTCGGCGCTCGCACTCGTGATCGGCGACCGGCCGCTGCGCACAGGATCCTGGTTCTTTGTCGGAGGGCTCGGCGCGACGCTCGCGGTAGGTGTCCTGGCGGCATTTCTCATCGGCGATCTCGCCGCCGCGCCCGAGTCGAAACCAAAGACGTGGGTATCGATCCTCAACATCGCCTTGGGCGCCGTGCTGCTCGCCTACGTCGCTCGAACGATGCGCCGGCCCGGAGATCCGGACAAAATGGCCGCCAACCTGGGGCGCATGCAGGGCCTCGCGACGGGCTCGGCCGCGAGCATCGTGCTCGCCGGTGCAGCCCTGGCAAATGCCGGCCCGTTCATGATCGTCGCCTTGAAGGACATCTCGCAGCTTGACCCCACACGCGTCCAGTTCATCCTCGACTGGCTGCTCTTCGCGCTGGCGTCACTGCTGCCCCTCGGTGTTGCGTTGGTGTTCCTCCGCGTCGCTCCAGCGCGGACCGCACCGCGAGTTCGGGCCGCCGGCCAGTGGCTCGAAAGACACGCGCGCACGATCACGCTCGTGCTCGTGGGTGCGCTCGCGGTCACGCTGCTCCGGGATGGGATCGCCGGCCTCTCCGGTTGACGGCGCGCGTGGCGCTATTCGCGCGAAACAGCGTTGGCCCGGACGTCAGCCCGGTGGGCCGTAACCGTTCGCGGTTGGACGTCGCGGGCGTCGGCGGGGACGGCGCGCACAACGTGCTTGAGCAGGACAGCTAGCTAGCGAGGGCCACGATGCCGTTACGAAGCAGCGCTGCGGCGAGCAGGACGATGATCCCCGCGGCGAGCGTGCGCGCATGCCGTTCCAGCCACCCGCGTAACACGCCAAGCCACGCAAGAGTCCGGTCGCGCGACACGCGCAGGGACACCAGCGCGACGAGAAGCGGAAGCAGCGACACCAGCGCGAATCCGACCCACAGCACGATGTATTCCCCGGCGCTCGGATTGAGCTGCGAAATGTCCTTCAGCGCGATCGGGATGAACCCGCCCGGGTTGGCGAGGGTGGCACCGGCGGCGACGACTGCGATCGCCGGTGAGGAGGCGATCTTGCTCGTTTTCTCGATCGCGTCGGCCGTCCGCTTAGGGTCACGCGGTCGGCGCAGCACCCGCACCACGTACACGAGCAGCAGCGCGCCGAGGACGACATCGACGATCGCAACCCACGTCGGAGGGGTTTCTGACGAGTGGTTGGAGGGCGCGGCAGCGTTCCCCAGCACGAAAGCGGCGACGACGCCGATGATCATCGTCAAGCCGAACGCGCCGAGGAAAAACCACGCGCCGGTGCGGCCGGGCCGCTCGCCGAGCACCAGCGCGAGCACCGTGAACGACAGTGTGGTCGGCGAAAGCATCGCCGCCAGCGCGGTCAGACCCAGCTCGACGTCGACAGAGGTCACCCGCGCCAGCGTATGCCACCGCCGGCTCAGGTGTCGGAATCGGCACCGCCTGCGTGGGCGCGCAGCAGCCGCGCCCACGGTTCTTCGCTTGCGCTGGCCTCGAGCGGCTCGTTGGTGAGCTGCGAGCCTCCCAGGCGTGCGACGGCGTCCGCCAGTACCCCTGCCCAGGCGTGCTCCACCAGCACTCCGGCCACCGCCGCGCCGGGCTCGAGCGAGGAAGCCAGCTCGCGCACAACCTCGCCGGCTGGGCCTGCGAGCGTCTCCTCGGTCTGCGTCTTGCGAGTGGACTCGTCCAGTCGGAAGCCGATCAGCTGGCCGATCATCCCGCCGGCGCTCGTGCCACTCAGTGAGACCGCGACCATCTCACCGCTCTCGGCGTCGCGGCCGACGAACAGCGCCTCGAGGATGCTCAGAGCGCCGCCACTTTCGATCCGCTGCAGCGCTCCGAGGAGCTCGCCCCCAAAGCTGAACCCCGGAGGAAAGCTGTAGCCGAGCAACTGTCGCGGCCTCATCCCCGCGGCCCCTTCTACGTCCAAGCTCATGCTGTGCTCCCCTCAGCCGGCGGTGACAGCGTACGGCTTTCTGCCCACGAGTGTGGACACGTCGCTGCGATGATTCCTGAAAGGCGACGAATGGGCATACGGGCTGGGATCATCGCCGTCTTTGGCGGGAGCCGTGCTCGTTCGTGTGGGTAGTCACGCGCAGCTCATGCCGAAGCTGGTTCCGCGGCCGCACTCGCTGCGGCGGGCTGGAGCTCTGGGAGCCGGCGACTGAACACCAGGCCGCCCAACGCGACGAGCGCGAGCACCGACAATCCGGCCTGCAGGCCCACGAGCCGCGCTTGTTCGTTTTCGCCGACTATCGCGTCGCTGGCGGCGGACGGCACGCCGGCCTCTTTGAGCGCGGTCTTCAGCTGTTCGTCGGAAATGAACGGGACACCGGCCGCGAGCTGCGTCGACGTCTGCGATTTGACAGACGCGGGTATGGCGTTGTTCTGCTCGATCCCGGTCAGGAACGACGCCGTGAGCGCCGCCGTTACGAGCGCGCCACTGAGCGCCGTGCCGAGCGAGATCCCGAGGTTGGTGATCGTGTTCTGCAGTCCTCCCACCTCGCCGGTCTGCTCGTCGGGAACCGATGAGACAGTCACGCTGCCCAGCTGCGAGGCAAGCGCGCCGACGCCCAGGCCGCACAGCAGCAGCGGCCAGGTCACGATCTCGGCACCGGCACCTGCGTCCAGCGAGGCAATCAGCGCCACCACCCCGAGGAACAGGCCGAGAAACCCGAGCCGAGCGACGCGCCGTGGCGAGGCCTGGGGAAAGAATCTCGGGATCCCCGCCGCCGCCAACAGCAGGGTCACCGACAGCGGCAGCAGCCGCACCCCGGTTTCGATCGCGGACAGCCCGAGCGCCACCGAGAGGAACAGGGGCACGGCGAAGAACATTCCGCCCTGCACGAAGTACTGCGCGAAGAATGCGGTCAGGCTCACCCGCAGCTTCGAGTTGCGCAGGATGCGCGGGTCAACCAGCGGTTGCGACCCGCGAGCCACCAGACGGTTCTCCCACTCGAAAAAGATCCACAGCACGAACGCACCGGCGATGATCAGCCAGATCGTGGGCGACAGCCCCAGCCAAGAGGCCTGTCCCGGCTTGGCCTTGACGAACCCCCACGTCCCGGAGCGAAGGACGCCGTAGACCGCCGCGCCCAGACCCAGCGCCGATAGCGCGGTGCCGACGAGGTCAAGGCGAACGCCCTCCTCGCCAGGCACGTCCTGCAGGCGTCGCGTGAGTGCGAGGATCGCGAGCACGATCAGCACCTCGCCGCCGAACACGTAGCGCCATGACAGATAGCTCGTGAACAGGCCGCCGACGATCGGTCCGACCGCGATCGCGATCGCCGCAGCCGAAGCGATCAGCCCGTACGCCCGCGGCCGTTCCGCGCGTCCGAAGTTCGACGCCACGAGCGCGACGATCGAGGGCAGGATGAGCACTGCGCCGATCCCCTCCAGACCCGACCAGCCGAGCAGCAGCACCCCTAGGTTCGGCGAGATCGCGGTGGTCAACGATCCGCACCCGTAGATCACGCACCCGATCGCGAATGCGCGCTTCACGCCAATGATCTGACCGATCTTGCCGCCGGTGATCATCAGCGATGCCATCACCAGCGTGTACAGGGTGATCGCCGTCTGGATTCCCTCGACCGTGGTCCCCACGTCCTTCGCGACCGTCGCGATGGACACGTTCATCACCGACGTGTCGAGCATCATCAGAAACTGGCCCGCGCACAGCGTCAGCAGGACCATGCCCGCCCCGCCCGCCTTGCGCTTCGTCACGGGCGTTCGCTCGGGAGCTGCCGATCGCCGCGCCCGTCGGCGCTTGCCGACGCGACCTGTCGCGAGCCGGTACCCCCGCCGAGACCGGGATGCGCAGACTCGGCCATCACACCAGTGGACCTCCGCTGGGCCGCGCGGGCAACCTCCGTTCCGGGTGACCTTTTGCGAGGGACGTCCGCCCTCAGCCTCCGCTGAGGCTCCCTGAGGTGACGCCGCAGGCCGCCCTGCCGGCGCGCACCTGCGCGACGCTCGGCGGATCGTCGCTGAGCAGCTGGGCCACGCTCACCGTGCGCAGGTGTTTGCGAGCGAGCGCGGCGAAGATGCCGAGCATCGCGCGGATGGTTTGGCCGTGGTTCTCGTGCATGAGGATGATCGCGCCGCCGCGCAGCCCTGCGATCACGCTGCTTTCGATCTGCGTCCATTCGGCGCCAAGCGAGTCGGCGCTGTCGACGGTCCACATGATCTCGAGCAGGCCGTGCGCGCGGGCGATGCGGTCGATCGTTTCGTCGCGCCCACCGTACGGCGGGCGAAAGAGAAACACCGGCCCGGCCGCCGCGCGTTCCAGCGCCCTCTGCGTGCGCACGATTTCCGCTTCGGCTTGCGCGGGGGCGAGCGAGGTGAGCAGGGGATGGGTGAAGGTGTGATCGCCCACGGCGCCGGTTTCGCGCTCCTCGCGGATCGCCTGCGCCAGCCGCGGGATGTTGCGGCCCACGTCGAAGAACGTGGCGCGCACGTGGTGCTTGTGCAGCTTGGACAGCATCAGCTGCGTGTAGGGGCCGGGGCCGTCGTCAAACGTAAGCGCGACCTCGTGGCCGCGCCTCGCGGCGCAGTAGATCGGCTTGCCGAGCGCGATCAGCGCGCGCACCTGAGCGCTCTCGCCGTCCTGCGCCGAGTGCGTGGTGCCGGTCCGCGGCCCTGCGCCTGAAGCAGATCTGGCGCTCGTTCCGGCTGGCGGCCGGGCCGTCGCGGCGAGCCCATGGCCGCGCGATGCACGGTGTGAGCCGCCGTCGACGAGCAGCACCACCAGGGGCGTCACGATGAGCGCCAGCGCCGCCAGCGCCGCGCGTCGCTGGCGCACTGCGCGCCCTCGCGCCGCCGCCCTGCGCCGCGCTCGCTCGCTCGCGGCATCGCGTCCGCCGCCGGGCTGGTGCATCGCGTCAAGGTAGCGACCGGCGACCTGGGCCTCTAGCCGCACCCCGGCGCGCTACACTGGCTTGACCTCGCGTCTGGGCGGGGTTTTTCTTCGTCCAGGACCGCCACGACAGGCAGGAATCCCAATGGCCCGCGGAGACGTTCGAATCGCTGTCACCCTCGCGTGCGAGGAGTGTAAGCATCGCAACTACCAAACCAACAAGAGCAAGCGCAACAACCCCGATCGCATCACGCTGCGCAAGTACTGCCGGAACTGCCGCCGGCACACAAGCCACCGGGAGACGCGCTAGCGCCGGAGCGCAGCAGTGGCCCGTGACCGCAAACGCGCTAAGCAGCGCCGGGACCGGCGCGGGGGCCCGGGCGCGCGCCAGACCGGACGCTCGCACCTCACGCCGAGTCAGCCCGAGCGTGCCGACCTGCCGGGTGCGCTCGAGCACGCCTCCTCCGACGTCGACGAGTTCGACGCCGCGCTCGTGCGCGGAGCCGAGGGGGTCACGGCTGCGCCCGATACCGACGATGCCACCGCGGCCGAGAGCGATCTCGAAGACGGCCTGGCCGAGCCCAACGGCAACGCGCCGGAGCCCACGGGTTTGGGCGCCGGCAGCTCAGACCAGGACGCGGGCTTGCAGCTCGACGACGCGATCGCGCAGAGCGCCGGCGACGGGACGGTGGCAGGCGCCATCGCGCGCCCGGCCGCGCGCGAACAGGCGCCGGCCGCGCCGCGTGGCGGCAACCGCGTGCTGGCGTTCCTGGAGGCGAGCTGGGCAGAGCTTCAGCGCGTACAGTGGCCCGACCGGCGCCAGGTGGTACAGGCGACCGCGGTGGTGCTCGGCTTCGTCATCGTCGCTGGCGTGTACCTGGGCGTGGCCGATCTGGTGGCAAAAGAAATCGTCGAATTCGTGCTCTGAGGTTCGCTGAGTGTTTCGCTGGTACGTCGTCAACACCTATTCCGGGCACGAGAACAAGGTCAAGCAGAACCTCGAACACCGCATCGTCTCGCTTGGTCAGCAGCGCGCGGTACGCGCGGTCGTGGTGCCCACCGAATCGGTGTCGGAGATGAAGGACAACCAGAAGGTCACGGTGGAGAAGCGCACGATGCCGGGCTACGTGCTCGTGAACATGGAGCTCAACGAGGACTCCTGGGGCGTGGTCAAGGGCACCCCCGGCGTGACCGGCTTCGTCGGTGCGTCACAGGAACCCGTGCCGCTCTCGCAGCCCGAGGTCGACCGGCTCCTGCACAAGGAGGTCGCAACCGCCACGCGCGCGCGCGCGCAGTTCGCGATCGGCGAGTCGGTCAAGGTGGTCTCCGGCCCGCTGTCGGACTTCTCCGGCGAGATCTCAGAGATCAACGAGGACGCAGCGAAGCTCAAGGTGCTGGTATCCATCTTCGGGCGCGAGACGCCGGTCGAGGTGGGTTTCGACCAGGTCAAAAAGCTCTAGTGGCAAAGAAGGTCCTCACCACGATCAAGCTGCAGGCGATCGGCGGCCAGGCGAGCCCCGCCCCGCCGGTGGGACCGGCGCTGGGCCAGCACGGGATCAACATCATGGAGTTCTGCAAGGCGTTCAACGCGCAGACGCAGTCCGACACCGGAACGGTGATCCCGGTGGTGATCACCGTGTACGAGGACCGCTCGTTCACGTTCATCACAAAGACGCCGCCCGCCGCGGTGCTGATCCGCCAGGCGCTGCGCATCCCCAAGGGCTCCGGCGAGCCCAACCGCACGAAGGTGGGCACGATCACGCAGGAGCAGCTGCGCGAGATCGCCGAGCGCAAGCTCGCGGACCTCAACGCGCACGACGTCGAGCAGGCCGCGAAGATCATTGCCGGCACCGCGCGCTCAATGGGAGTCGAGGTAGCCCCGTGACCCACCACGGCAAGAGCGTGCTCGAGCGCCGCTCGCGCGTCGATCGCGATCGCGAGTATCAGCCCGCGGAGGCCGTTTCGCTCGTGCGCAGCCTTGCCGGTGCGAAGTTCGACGAGTCGATCGAGGTGCACGTGCGCACCGGGCTCAACGTGCGCCACGCCGACGAGCAGCTGCGCGGCACCGTGGCGCTGCCCAACGGCCTGGGCAAAGACGTGAAGATCGCGGTGTTTGCGCAGGGCGACAAGGCGCGCGAGGCCGAGGAGGCGGGCGCCGACGTGGTCGGCGCGCAGGACCTCGCCAAACGCATCCAGGAGGGGTTCGACGACTTCGACGTCGCGATCGCCACACCGGACCTGATGTCGGTGGTCGGCCAGCTCGGCCGCATCCTCGGGCCCGCGGGCAAGATGCCCAACCCCAAGGTCGGCACGGTCACCATGGACTTGGCCAAGGCCGTCGGGGAGTCCAAGTCGGGCAAGGTGGAGTACCGCACCGACCGCAACGCCATCGTCCATCTGGTGATTGGCAAGCGGGACTTCGAAGCGCGGGCCCTGCTGGAGAACTACGCGGCGGTAATTGACGAGCTGGTCCGAGCCAAGCCCTCGGCGGCCAAGGGGCGCTACCTACGCTCCGTGACGCTGACCACCACGATGGGGCCGGGAATCAAGGTCGACCCCTCGCGGACCCGCGACATCGTCGACGAGCCCGCGGCCGCGTAGACTCAGACCCGAAGCTTCTCTACCGGAGACCTCCGGCGGCGCGATGAGCGCGGAAGTCCGGAACAGGTGGAACGATGAACCGAGACCAGAAAGCAGCCCTAGTCGAAGAACTCGCCGAGCAGATGCGCTCGGCCGACGCCATCTTCGCCGTCGACTATCGCGGGATCTCGGTGTCCGAGGTGGCGGACCTGCGGGCCAAGCTGCGTGATGCGGACACCCGCTTTCGGATCGTCAAGAACTCTCTGACCGAGCGGGCCTCCGACGCCGCCGGCGTCGAGGCACTGAAGTCGCTGCTGGAGGGTCCCACCGCGCTGGCCTTCGTGGCCGGCGACGCCGCCCTCGCCGCTAAGGCGCTGAACGACACCGCCCGGGCCCTGGACACGCTCCAGTTCAAGGGCGGCCTGCTGGACGGGGCGACGCTGAGCGCCGACGAACTCAAGTCGCTGGCGCGTCTGCCCGCCCGCGAGGTGCTCCATGCCCAGCTCGTGGGCACGATCGCCGCGCCGCTGAGCGGGTTGGTCCGGACGCTGAACGCACTGATCTCGGGTCTGGCTATCCAGCTGGGGCAGATCGCGGAGCAGGGTTTGGTTTCTGGCGAGGCGCCAGCTGCGGACGCATCGCCGTCCGAGGCAACAGCTGCGGACGCGTCCCCGTCCGAGGCAACAACGCCTTCCGAGACCGATGGGGAGGCCGCGGCTCCGGACGCGATTGCCTCGGACGCGGACACGTCCTCCGCCGCTGAGCCG
>DASZFR010000084.1:0-2273 GCA_035939635.1 Solirubrobacteraceae bacterium | reverse complement strand
CCGGAATTCGCACAGACCTGCAATCCAACCGGCGGCACCTGCACGCTCATGCAGACCAGCGCGCTGGCGCTCGGTCGCCCCGGGCGGTTGCCCTACATTCCGTCCGAACCGTCAACTTGAGCCGTGGCGCTCAGCGCGGCTCCAGGATCCACACGGTGAGCGGTTCGCCGCCCCAGGCCGACTCGGTGAAAGAGCGCACCACGTAGGTGCGCCCGGCGATGCTCGCGCTGCCCGACGACGGCAACCGCACGCCGGCAGCGGACGCAAGCGAGGCGCGCACCTGACCGCTCGCGCCGCGCGCCAGCACCTCGGATCCTGTGAGTCTGTGCACCAGCTTCACGAAGCCGGTCACGTCCTGGATCGACACCAGCAGCGTGCCGAGGGGCCGGTTGTGGAGCTGAAGCTCGCGCCGCGCCGGCGCCACCACGAAAGAGCCGTCGCTGTTCAGTGTCGCGTTCACCAGCACCCGTCCAGCGCGGGTCACGCTGATCCGCGTCACGTGCGCCAGGTGGTTGCTGGGGCTCATCAGCTGCGACTGCGCCTGCGCCCGCGCGCCTGTCACGTCGCCTCGGGCGAGCGCGCCCAGCAGGGTCGTGTCCGCGGCGAGGCGGTCCGTTTCGCGGCTCAGCTTCGAGCCTCTGGTCTCGCGCGTGTACGTGTGTCGCGCAACACGCACGCTTGCCGCGAGCCGCGCTTGGATGCCGGCTGGCACAGGCGCCGGCAGGGCCTGCGCCTGCAGCGCGTCCGCGTGCGCGTCCGCGTCCGCCGTGGCGTGCAGCGTGCCGCACGCGTTGAGCGCGAGCGCGCACGCAGCCAGCCCCGGCACCGCCAGGCGCGCGCTCCGCCCCGTCACTCGACCGAGCCTCTCGCCTTCCATCTTTGGTGCACGTTAGGTCCGCGGGCACCAAGCGCGCGCGAAAGCGAGGAATCTCTCACGCTTCGCGCAGCTCGCGAGCGGTAGGCCAAGTTGGCCGCCGGCCCCTGCACGGCCTAGGATGAGCCTGGCCATGGCAGTCAGCCCAAAGCCTCGCCCGCCGCTGAGCGGCCAATCCGGGGCGAGCGAGCCGCAACAGGCGAGCGAGCCCTTTTCAGAGAACGACCAGCGCGAATTTCGCACGCTCTCGGGCGAACCCGTGCGCGAGCTGTACACGCCCGCCGACCTGCCGGAGGACATCGGCGGGCCCGGCGACCCGATCGGGCGACCCGGCGAGTTTCCCTACACGCGCGGCATTCACGCCTCGATGTACCGCGGGCGGCTGTGGACCATGCGCCAGTTCGCCGGCTTTGGCACCAGCGAGGAGACCAACGAGCGCTTCCGCTACCTGCTCGACCACGGCCAGACCGGGCTGTCCACCGCGTTTGACATGCCCTCGCTGATGGGGCACGACTCAGACCACCCGCGCTCGCTCGGCGAGGTGGGGCGCGAGGGCACCGCGATCGACACGCTCGATGACATGCGCACGCTGTTTGCCGGCATCGATCTGGGCGAGGTGTCGGTGTCGATGACCATCAACGCGCCCGCCGCGATCATGCTCGCCTTCTACGTTGCCGCCGCCGAGTCAGACCCCGACCACCCCACTGCGCGCGAGCGGCTGTCGGGCACGATTCAGGCCGACATCCTCAAGGAGTACATCGCGCAGAAGGAGTGGTGCTTCCCCATCGACCCCGCGATGCGCCTGTGCGGCGACATGATCGAGTGGTGCACGCGCCAGATGCCGCGCTGGCACCCCATCTCGATCTCCGGCTACCACATCCGCGAGGCCGGCTCCACCGCGCAGCAGGAGCTCGCCTTCACGCTCAAGGACGGGCTCACCTACGTCGAGCAGGCCGTCACGCGTGGACTCGACGTCGACGACTTCGCGCCGCGGCTGTCGTTCTTCTTCAACGCCCACATCGACTTCTTCGAGGAGATCGCCAAGTACCGCGCAGCGCGGCGCATCTGGGCGCGCGAGATGCGCCACACCTTCGGCGCCACGAACCCGCGCTCATGGCAGCTGCGTTTCCACGCCCAGACCGCCGGCGTCTCTCTCACCGCGCAGCAGCCGCTCAACAACACCGCGCGCACCACCGTCGAGGCGCTCGCCGCGGTGCTCGGCGGCACGCAATCGCTGCACACCAACAGTTTCGACGAGGCGCTCGCGCTGCCCACCGAGGACGCGGCGCGCATCGCGCTGCGGACGCAACAGATTCTTGCCTACGAATCGGGCGTGGCCGATGTCGCCGATCCGCTCGGCGGCTCCTACTTCGTCGAACGCATGACCCTCGATATGGAA
>DASZFR010000083.1:0-13258 GCA_035939635.1 Solirubrobacteraceae bacterium | reverse complement strand
CCCGCCGCGCCACCGGGTACAGGCGCGGCACGACCTCCACGTTGTGGTTGAACACGTCCGGGCGCTCGGCGATCACCTTCGCCACGAGCATCTCCTGGCCCTGGAAGTCGGGGGTGAGCACCTCGACCTTGCAGCCCGGTGCCTGCAGGCGCAGCTGGCGGATCACGCCGACGAACGCGCCGGCGCCCTTGTCGGGCAGATCGTCGCGATCGACCGAGGTGATCACCGCGTGGCGCAGGCCCATGCGCGCCACCGAGCGCGCCACCCGCGCCGGCTCCAGCGGGTCGTGCCAGGTGGGTTGGCCGGTCTTCACGTTGCAAAAGCCGCATCGGCGGGTGCACGTGTCGCCGAGGATCATGAAAGTCGCGGTGCCGCGCTCCCAGCACTCGCCCACGTTCGGACAGGCGGCCTCCTGGCAGACCGTGTGCAGGTGCTCGGCCGAGATCAGCGCCGAGATCTCGCGGTAGCGCTGTCCTCCCGGCGCGGTCACCTTCAGCCAGCGCGGCTTGCGCTCGCGCAGCGGGCGAACGTCTGCGCCGAGCAGCGCGCGCGGGTCCCCGCCGCCGGGGTGCGAGCGCGAGCGGGTTGCGCTCATGTAGGCGCTCCCGCGAGCGCGGGCGATACGCCGACCGCGCCGGCCAGCCGTGCCACGTCTACGCCGTGCGCGCTGCGGCTGTACGCCGCGCAGAACTCGCGCGCGACCACGCGCCGAAAGGCGTGGGCGCCGAGCGCGCGAGCGGGCGCGAGCTCGCGCTGCAGCGTGGTCATCGTCACGCCCGGAAGCCCGCAGGCGACGATCAGATCGAAGGGCTCGAGGTCGTTGCTGACGTTGATGGCAAAGCCGTGTGTCGTCACACCGTGCGACACGTGTACACCGATCGACGCGATCTTTCGCTGCGCCACCCACACGCCGGTGAAATCCGAGCCCTCGTCGCATCGCGAGTGCGCACCCACGCCGTACACCGCGAGCGCCGCCACGATCGCGCTTTCCATGGCGCGCAGGTACGCGCCCACGTCCGCGATGCGCATGACCGGGTAGCCCACCAGCTGGCCCGGACCGTGGTAGGTGATGCGCCCGCCGCGGTCGCAGCCGACCACGTCGATGCCGCGCGCGCGGTAAAAGGCCTCATCGTGCAGCAGCTCGCCGTCGGCGGAACGCCGGCCGCGCGTGTATACCGGGGGGTGTTCGAGCAGCAGCAGCGTGTCGGGCACCAGCTCCGCGATGCGCCGCTCGCGCAAGTCCTCCTGCAGCGCGAGCGCGTCGGGGTAGGGCACCATGCCCAGCTCGCAAACCCACATCTCGTTGTTGGCCGAGCCGGACATCTCATATCCAGCCTAGCGCCGGCGCGGCGCGCGTTTGCGCGTGCGGGTGCATCGCTTCGTTGTCGTAGTGCCCCGCGGGGTCTATCGCGGCAAAGCCGACTCTGCCAGCCCAAGCGAGAAGAGAATCGCGTCCAGCGCCGGCTCGTCCTCGGCACTTGAGACAGCGAACGAGAGGCGTCGGGCAGCGCGATCCCAGCTCACGTAGAAGAACGGACAGCACTCGCGCTCGATCGCGGCAGTCTCGGCGACCAAGCGCAAGTCCGCGCCCTCTCGCAGCTCTATCGAGAGGTGACGACGCGAACGCTCGACCACGCGGGCACCGCGCCCAAGACGGCGGTAGCGCTCGACCTGTCGACGCATTCCAGTGTCATCCAGCGCGCATCGCGGTGGCTTTGCCACCCCTCGAGAATACGGCAAGCTGGATGCGTGCTGACCGCGTTCGGCGTCGCCGCCCTGACGTTCATGATGCTCATGTACGCGCTCGAGCGGCGCGGCCCGAGTTTCGTTCTCGCGTTCGCGTGCGGGTGCGTCCTCGCGAGTGCCTATGGGTTCCTCGCGGGCACCTGGCCGTTTGGGGTGGTCGAGCTGATCTGGTCGGCGATTGCGCTGCGGCGCTACGGACGTCAACGGGCGCGGCGCTAGGGGAAGTTCCTACGCAGGTTCGTCAGTGGGCATCCGGGAGCCGCGCGCCTGCGACGCGAGTCACGCTGTCTGGCCGATCACTTGATGCCAACGACCATCGAATCGGGACCCACGAGCGGGCGGGCGTAGCTGTCGCTGAAGCCCACATCGCGCATCCATCCTTTGCAATCCTCGGCCGTGTAGTCAAAGCCACCCGGCGTCTCGATGAGCATGTTGAGGCTCATCAGCAATCCAAACGCGTTCTCGCGCCTGTCGTCGTCGATGATCGCCTCGTACACGATCAGTGCACCGCCGTCGGGGAGCGCGGCGTACGCCTTGTCGAGCAGCGTGCGCTTCTCGTCGGCGTTCCAGTCGTGCAGGATGTGGCCCATCACCAGCACGTCGGCCTGCGGCAGCGGGTCGGCGAAGAAGTCGCCGGGGTAAAACCGCAGTCGCTCGCCGAGACCGGCCGCCGCGACGTGGTCGTCGAACAGCGGCCCAATCGGAGGCAGATCAAAGCCGCCTCCGCCGAGATGCTCGTGCGCGAGCGCGATCTGCGCCGGCACGCATCCCTCGGCACAGCCGACGTCGATCACGCTCTGGTAGCGCTCCCAAGGGAAGCTCGCGGCCAGCGCGTGCGCGGCGCCCATGCTGATGCCCGTCATCCCCTTGGCGAAGCCGCGCAGGCGCTCGGGGTCCGCATATAGCGCGTCGAACAAGCCGCCGCCCGGCTCACTGTCCGCGGACTTCACCTCGTTCTGTGGTTCGCCGCTGCGCAGCCCCTCGCTAAGCGAGTTCCAAAAGCCGAACAGACGCGCGTTGGCCATCTCGAGGATGCCTCCGATGTAGCTGGGCTTGGCGCGATCCAGGAACAGCTCGGTCGCCGGCGTGTTTTCATAACGGCCGTCGTCGCGCTCGAGCATGCCGAGCGCGACCAGCGCGTCGAAGAAGTCGCGCGCGCTGCGAGCGTGCAGCCCCAGACGCTCGCGCAGCGCCTCGGCGTCGAGTGGTCCGGCGGCGCAAAGCTCACTGAAGAGCCCCAGCTCCACGGCGCTGAGCAGCGCCTTCGAGCCCCAGAAAGCCATTCCGAGCTGCATGATCGCGTCCGGCGTCGGCCCCTGGGCCTGGGCGGACGCGGCGTCTGTGCTCATCGGCTGTGTCGCCATCTGCCCTCTCCTCCTTTTCGGCGGCCATCGCGGCGCGACGGCTCGCGTGCGCAAGCTATCGACGAGCGCCGGGACGGTCAACCAGCCGGCGCCCGCGCCTACAGCGAGAGCGCCGCGGGGCGCTGCAGAAGGTCGCGCACGTTGGCGAGGAAGCGCGCCGCGTCGGCGCCGTAGAGCACGCGGTGGTCGCACGCGAGTGTCAGCGCCATCGTGTGGCGCAGAGAGATCCCGCCGTCGCGCACCACCGCCTGCGGCGTAACCGCGCCGACCGCGACTATGGCGGCCTGCGGCGGGTTGATGATCGCGCTGAAGCGGTCGATCCCGAACATGCCCAGGTTGGACACCGTGAACGTCGCGCCCGAGAGCTCGGGCGGCGTGATCGAGCCGTCGCGCACGCGCGCCGCGAGCGCTCGCGACTCGCGCGCGATCTCGCCCAGCGCCTTGCGGTCCGCGTCGAACACCGTAGGCACCACCAGCGTGCCGCCCTGCAGCTCATCTGACTCGGTGGCCACCGCCACGCCCACGTTCACGCGCGAGTGCAGCGTGAGGCGTCCGTCGCGGTAGCTCGAGTTGGCGCGGGGATGCGCGCGCAGCGCCAGCGCGCACGCCTTCACCACCATGTCGTTGTACGTCGGCGCGCCCTCGTTCGCCGGCGCCACGCGCTTGAGCTCCGAGCGCAGTGACACGCACTCCTCCATGTCCACGTCCACTTCAAGCGCGAAGTGCGGGATCGTGGCCTTGGACTCGGCCATCCGCCGCGCCACGGCCTGCTGCGTGCGAGACAGCTCGACGTCTGTCGCCTGTCCCTTGGCTGCGGCGACGTCGCGCTCTACGCCGCTGAGAGGGTGGGCGGCGCCCGCGGCGGGTGCAGAGGCAGCGGCGGGTGCAGAGGCGGCGGCGGGTGCAGAAGCGGCGGCGGGCGCCGCCTGGGCGGCCTCCTCGACTTGGCCGGCGGGACGCTCGCGCTCGGGCGTTGCCGCCGTCGACTGGTCAAGCCACGCCTGCACGTCGGCCTTCACGATGCGCCCCCCCGGGCCGCTGCCGCGCAGCGCGGCCATGTCCACGCCACGCTCGCGCGCGATGCGCCGCGCCAGCGGCGAGGCGCGCACACGCTCGGGCGCTTCGCCCGCCCGGCGTTGACCCGGCGGCGTTGCAGCGCTGGGCGCGGCCATCCCGGCCGGCCCGCCCAGGGCCGGCCCATCTTGATCGACCGCCGCGGGAGCTACCGCAGCCGGGGCCGTGCCCGCGCCGTCGGGCGCCTGGTCGCCGACGCGCGCGATCGTCTCGCCCACCGCGAGCGTCTGGCCCTCCTGCGCCAGCGTCGCGAGGATGCCCTCGGCGTCTGACTCGTAGACCATCGTGGCCTTGTCGGTCTCGATCTCCACCAGCTCCTGGCCGCGGCGCACGTGCTCGCCGTCCGTCACCAGCCAGCGCAGGATCGTGCCCTGCTCCATCGTGTCCGACAGGCGCGGCATCACGATGTCGGTCATCAGCTGCGATGCGCGGCGGCGCCGGCGACCCCGAGCGCCTGCAGCGCGGCGTCGACGATCTGCGCCTCGTGCGGGTAGGCGATGTCCTCGAGCGGCTTGGAGTAGGGCATCGGCAGGTCCGCGCCCGACACGCGCCGCACCGGCGCGTCGAGCTCGTCGAAGGCCTGCTCGCTCACCAGCGCCGCCAGGTTGGCACCAACCCCACCGTGCGGCCAGCCCTCCTCGACGATCACGCAACGGTTGGTCTTGGCCACCGACTCAAGGATCGTGTCCAGGTCCAGCGGTCGCAGCGTGCGCGGGTCGATCACCTCCGCGTGCACGCCGTGCTCGGACTCCAGCAGAGCCGCCGCGCGCTGTGCGGTCAGCGCCATGCGCGACACGCCCACGATCGTCACGTCGCTGCCCGCGCGCGCGATGTGCGCGCGGCCGAACTCCACCAGGTGCTCGTCGGAGTCCGGCACCTCGCCGCGCACTCCGTACAGCGACTCGTGCTCGATGAAGATCACCGGGTTGTCGTCGCGGATCGCGCTCTTGAGAAGGCCCTTCGCGTCGGCCGCGGTGGAGGGCACCGCCACGAGCAGCCCGGGCACGTGCAGGAACAGCGCCTCGAAGCAGTGCGAGTGCGTGGGGCCCAGCTGGTGGCCGGCGCCCTGGGGCATCCGCACAACGAGAGGCACACGCGCCTGGCCGCCGAACATGTAGTGGATGTGCGCCGCGTGGTTGACGATCTGGTCAAACGCCAGCAGCGAGAAGTTGATCGTCATCAGCTCCACCACCGGGCGCAGGCCGCACATCGCCGCGCCGACGCCCATGCCCACGATCGTGTTCTCCGAGATCGGCGTGTCGCGCACGCGGCGCTCGCCGAACTCCGCCAGCAGCCCGTCAGTGACCTTGAAGGCGCCGCCGAACACACCGATGTCCTCTCCCATCAGCAGCACGCGCTCGTCGCGGCGCATCTCCTCGCGCAGCGCCTCGCGCAGCGCCTCGCGGTAGCGCATCTCGCTCACGTGCCCGCTTCTTCTCCCAGCGCCAGCGCGTCTGACATCTGCTGGGGAATCTCGTCGGCGCCGTCGCTGGACGCCGCGCCGCGCTCGTCGGCGGGCACAGGGTGCGCGCCGGGGTCGGTGGTCATCACCGAGTAGGTGCCGCTGAGCGCTCCTTCGAGCACGTACACGTCGTCGTACAGCGTGTCCGGCGCGGGGAACGGCGACGCATCCGCGAAGGCCACCGCCGCGTCCACGCGCTGCATCGCCTCGGCGTCGATCTGCTCGAGATCGCGCTCGGTCAGCACTCCGGCCTCGCGCAGCCGGCGCGCGAACGCGGGGATCGGATCGCGCTCGCGCCAGCGCGCAACCTCCTCCTTGGTGCGGTACTGCTCGGGGTCGGCCATCGAGTGGCCGCGGAAGCGGTAGGTCACGGCCTCCACCAGCACCGGGCTGCGCTCGCGGCGCACGTGCGCAACCGCGCGGCACAGCACCGCGTGGGTGTCCAGCACATCCATCCCGTCGCAGCGCATGCCCGGCACGCCAAGGCTCTCGCCCCGGCGGCGCAGGTCGGTCTGCGCGGAGTGCCGGCGCAGCGCGGTGCCCATGCCGAACTGGTTGTTGGTCACCATGAACACCACCGGCAGCCGCCACAGCGCCGCGAGGTTGAGCGTCTCGCCGAACGTGCCCTGGTTGCACGCGCCGTCGCCGAACGTGCACAGCGTCACGTCGTCGGTCTGCGTGTAATCGCTGGCCAGCGCCGCGCCCGCGGCGATCGGCAGGTTGCCGCCCACGATCCCGTAGCCGCCAAGGAAGCGCCGCTGCAAGTCGAACATGTGCATCGAGCCGCCGCGCCCGCCGCAGCAGCCGCCGGTACGGCCGAACAGCTCGGCCATCACCTTCTCCGGCGGCGTGCCGCGCACCAGCGCGTGGCCGTGCGAGCGGTACGTTGACACCAGGTAGTCGCTCGCGCGCAGAGCTCGCGCGCTGCCCACGATCGTTGCCTCCTCGCCAATCGACAGGTGCAGAAAGCCGCCGATCTTCGCGCGCGCGTACATCTCGCCCGCGCGCTCCTCAAAGCGGCGGATCAACGTCATCGTCGACAACCACTCGCGCGCCGTGTCGGGCTCGGGCAGGCGCGAGGCGTCCTCGCGCCGCGCTGGCTCGGCGGCCGCGCTCATCACGCCTTCACCGCGCTCCAGCGCTCGAGGAACTCGCCTGCGTCGAGCTGGGAGAGCTCGTCGCGCAGCGCGCGCGCCATGCGCGAGGCCGCGTGCGCGGGCATGTCCCAGAACAGCACCACCTCGCCGCTGGCGATCTCCACCAGCTCGACGTGGTCTACGCGTTGCGCGTCTGCCAGCAGCGCGGGCGCACGACCGCCGCGCGTGACGATCAGCCGGTACGCGCGGTTGGCTCTCATCGCCGCCGGCCCGCGAGCGCGGCTGCCGAGGGGTCCGCGCGGGGGTCCCGCGCCGGGCCGTTGTGTTGTGAGGTTTCGGGCATCAGCGCAGCGGCCCGCGCAAGCGCGCGCTCGCCTTCGAACACCCGCCCTGCCACGGTCACCGCGGGCACGTCGCGCACGCCGTGCTGCGCCGCCCGCGCCGTTGCCTCGTGCAGCTCGCGGGCAGGCGCCGCGCGCGCGAGCGCCGCCTTGACCGCGTTCGGGTGCATCTCACACGCCGCCGCCGCGATCAGCACGTTGTCCAGCTGCTCGAGGTCGCGTCCACCTGCGAACGCTTGCCGGAACGCGGCCTGCGCGAAGGGCACGCCGCGGCCGATCGACGCCGCGTAGGTCGCCGCGCACATCGCCAGCGTGCTGTCGAACGGAAAGCGCCGCGGCCAGCGCAGCGGCTGCACGCCCAGCTCGTCCGCGCGGCGCTGCAGCTCGGCGCGGAAGATCTCCTCCTCGTCGCGGCAGCGAAACGAGTCAAAGCCCTGCGCGCCCGGCAGGCTCGCAGCGAGAATCGGGCGCCAGCGCGCGGGGCCCGGCAGCTCGTGCAGCGCACGCTCTGCCGCGAGGTAGGCCAGTGGGCTGTTGAGGTCGAAGTAGAAGCTCGCCTCGGGACCGCTGGTGCTCACCGTTAGAGCCTAGCCGCGCCCGGTCCGGCCGGGCATCGGGGACCCCCGAGATCCCGATGCGGCGGTCAGGACCCAGGGCTCTGGGAGGGCCGGCGCCCAGCCGTCGCGCGGCCGGGCGCCGGGCCACGCCCGCTACAGGATGTACATGTACTTGTCGTTTGCGTTCGTGGCGCTTGTGCCGCCCGCTGTCGTGACGGTCACGTCGACAGTGCCACTACCCGGCGGAGACGTGGCGGTGATTTCTTCTTCGCTGTTCACCGTGGCGGTCGCCGCGCTCGTCCCGAACATGACCGTGCTACCGCTGGTGAAGTGGGTGCCTTTGATTTTGACTTCGGTACCGCCCGTTTCGACACCGGCGCTCGGCAGTACTTCGGTCACGGTCGGCGGCGCCCGGAACGTGTAGTGGTCGCTCGAGCTCGCGCTGCTCGTGGCCACGGGCGTCGTGACGGTCACGTCCACCGTTCCGCTCCCATTCGGAGCGACGGCGGTGATCGAGCTGTCCGAGTTGACTTTGAAGCTCGCCGCGCTGGTAGCGCCGAACGAGACGGAGCTGGCGCCCGTGAACCCGCTCCCGCTGATTGCCACGGACGTGCCTTCAGCTTCGGGACCTTCCGTGGGGTTCACGCCTGTCACGCTGGGCGGCGTTTCGAATGCCGCAAAGACCGGCTGGCCTTTGTATTCGATCGTGAAGCCGCCTTTCCACGTTGCCTTCTTCAGGCCGCAGCCCTGTGAGTGGGCGATGGGGACCATGGTCAGCTTGCCCTTGATCTTCGCGACCAACGGCTTGGGTTTCCTAGCGCTGGGTTTGGCGAATTTGCCTCTGCTCGTGCCAGTCGTGTACGCGCAGCGCAGCGGTTCGCGAGCGTGCACTGGTTCGCTTTTTTCGGCCTGTTTGCGTTCTTCGGCCCGGACCGCTTCTGCGTTGCGGAAGAGTTCAGCGCCCAGTTCCTCGGTGGCTATGTTGGGCGCTGAGAGGGTGAGCGTGTTGGAGATCAGCGCTTCTTCGAGCCACGGCGAGCCTTCGCAAATTTCGACCGGGTGATCGAGGATCCGCCAGGTGTTGCTCCCTGGCGAGTGTTCGACTTTGCCCTGCTCGAGGTAGTTTTCGCATTCGAATTCCTCTTCCAGCGCCGTGCTGGTGCCTTCCTCGGTGACCAGCGTTTTCAGCAGGAATTCTGGCTTTGCCGCCAGCTTCACGGAGACGAGCGCGCCGTTCGGGAGCGCTGCGCCCCCTGCCTTGAGCACGAACACCGATCCTTCAGCCGATGCGCTCGGCGCAGCGGCCAAGCACAGCGCGAGCGCAGCTCCTGCACACACTCCCAGGGACGTCTTCTTGCCTATGCGATACACGCCGCTCAGCCTCCTCCGCTCGATCCTCGACTATGTAGCTCGCCGCGATGCCGGCTCCCCGCGCGAGCAAGGCGGACACTACCGAAGCGGTCGCGCCGCATGCGCAGCTTCTACCCAAATTAACGCCACCTAAACGGCTCAGCCGTGGATCAGCCAGCCGTCGGCCGCGCGCGCCGCTTCCATCACGGCCTCTGACAGCGTGGGGTGCCCGTGCACGATGCGCGCAACCTCCGCGTAGCCGCCCTCGAGCGCACGCGCGTTGACCAGCTCATGGATCATCTCGGTGGCGCGGCTGCCCACGATGTGGCCGCCGAGCAGCTCGCCGTAGCGGCGCTCGCCCACGATCTTGATCATGCCGGTGCGATCGCCGTAAGCAGTGCCACCGCCCACCGCTCCGTAGCCGACCTTGCCCACCACTACCTCGTAGCCCTGTTCGACCGCCTCTTCCTCGGTCAGGCCGAACGAGCCCACGTTGGGCTTGCAGAACGTCGCGCGCACGATGTCCACGTGCGCCAGGGGATGCGTGGCCAGCCCCGCAGAGTCCTCCGCGGCGATGATGCCCTCGTCGGAGGCCTTGTGCGCCAGCGCCGGCCCCGCCACGAGGTCGCCGATCGCATAGATGCCGTTGCGGCTGGTTCGCAGCGCGCCGTCGACCTGCACGAGGCCGCGCTCTTCGACCTCCACGCCCGCCTCGCCCAGGCCCAGGCCGTCGACGTCGGCGCGCCGGCCCGCCGCGATTGCCAGGTAGTCCACCTCCGCGTGCTCACCGCCGTAGGAGAAGCTCACGCCGCTGTCGCTCGCGCTCACCTCGGCCACCGGCGTCGCCGTGTGCACCTGCACGCCCTGGCGCTTGAGCCCGCGCTCGACCAAGCGCGAGATGTCGGCGTCCTCGGTTGGCAGCACCCGTTCGAGTGCCTCCAGCAGCAGCACTTCGCTGCCGAGGCGCGCGAACGCCGACGCGATCTCCACGCCCGACGCGCCCGCGCCCACCACCGCCAGGCGCGCCGGCAGCTCGGGCAGCGCGTACACGTCCTCGGTGCCGATCACGCGCCCGTCAAACTGTGTGCCCGGTACAGGCACGGGCACCGACCCGGTCGCGACGATGATCGTTGGCGAGGCGATCGTCGCGCCCCCCACGCTCACCTGCCCCTCGGGTGTAAGCGACGCGCGCCCCTCGATCAGCTCGATGTTGTCTTTCTTGAATAGGCCCGACACGCCCGACGTGAGCGTGCCCACTACCTTTTCGCGCCGCTGCTGCACCGCGGGGTAGTCCACCTGTACGTCTGCCACGCGCAGCCCGAACTGCTCGCTGTCGTTGATCTCGGACAGCACGTCTGCGGAGCGCAGGATCGCCTTCGCGGGGATGCACGCGTAGTTCAGACAGCGCCCGCCGACCTTGTCGGCCTCCACCACCACGGTGCGTTTGCCCAGCTGCGCCGCGCGAATCGCCGCCACGTAACCGCCCGGACCCGAGCCGATCACGATGCAGTCGTACTCGCTCTGCGCCATCGCGCGCGCAGCCTATCGTTCGGGTCGCTGCAGCCGGTCGCCCGCGGCGACGCGTCCGAGCACGCGCACGAGCTTCCAAAACAACCAGCCCCCGAGCGCCACGCTCGCCACGCACACCACGGCCGCCACCCACCCCGAAGCCACGACGAGCGCCAGCGACGTCACGATGATCTGAAACGCCAGCAACGCCTCGAACCCGAGCACGGCCCAGTAGCGCCGCTGGTACATGCCCCACGCGAGCGCCGCGAGCACTGCCGCGATGAACAGCGCGCCCGGCAGCGAGCCGCCGTGCCTGCTGAGGTGGTGCACCGTGGCCGCGCCGATCACCACGGCCACCGCGAGCGCCGCGCACACAGCCACGGCCACCAGCAGTGCCGGCGGGCGCTCGTCTGCACCCAGTGGCGGTGGCGGCGTTGCCGGCCGGCGCTCACGCATCGAGCCGCTCTGCATCAGGCACCCACCTTGCGCCCGTCGAAATTCTGCGCGTCGAGCTCGGCCCGCAGCTCGCCCGCGGCTTGGCGCGGGTCGGCGGCGGCGGCGATCGCGCGCAGCACCACCACGCGCTGCGCGCCCGCGGCCAGCACCGCGCCGAGGTTGGAGGAGTCGATGCCGCCGATCGCAAAGAACGGGCGCGGCGCGTGCGCGACCGCATAGCGCACGAGCTCCAGGCCCACCGCGGGCCGCCCAGGCTTGGTGGGCGTCTCGTGCACCGGCCCCACCGCGATGTAGTCGGCCGCGGCGGCGTCTCGGGCGTCTATCTGGTCTGGCGCGTGCGTGGAGAGGCCGATCAACACGTCGGGTCCCACCAGCTCGCGCACATCGCCCACCGCCATGTCTTGCTGGCCCACGTGCACGCCGTGCGCGCCCGCCTCGACGGCCGCCCCGGGCCGGTCGTTGACGATCAGCAGCGCGCCGATGCGCTCGCACAGGGCACGCATCGCGTGCGCCACCGACACAAGCTCGTCGTCGGGCAGGTGCTTCTCGCGCAGCTGCACGATGTCCACCCCGCCCGCCACCGCCTCGCGCACCAGGTCGGGCAGCTCGCGGCGCCGCTTACCGGGTGCGGGGCCGGGGGCTTGCGCGCCGCCGGGCGCAGCGTCTGCCTGCTCGCTGCCCGGCATCGGCGCGTGCGAGTCCGGGCACACCAGATACAGCCGCGCCGCCTGCAGGCGAGCGCGCCGTTCTGCGCCGATGTCCTCGCCGGCCATGTGCTGAGTCTCGCAGGCGCGGTTGTGCGGCAATAGGATCCGTCGGTGCCATGGCCGACAAGCTCACGCTGTACGTGTGCCACATCGACGACGGCGGCCCGCCGCCGCACGCGTGCCGACGCGCGCAGCGCGCGCTGCGCGCGTCCGGCCACGAGTTCGACAAGGTGGTCTACGCGCGAGGACACTTGTTCGGCCTGTTCACCAAGGGACGGCGCCCCGAGCTGAAGGCCATGAGCGGCCAGGAGCAGCTGCCGGTGCTCGAGCTGCACAGCGGCCAGTTCGTCAACGGCTCGGCCAACATCATCGCCTGGGCCAAGCAGAACGCCGCGGCGCGCACCGCTTAGGGGGTCTGGCGAAACGGGTGGTCTCGCCAGGGCCTAGCCGTGAACGCCGACGAATCGCGATCAAAGACCACGCACGCGGGTAGATCACTGTTGCACGGTCGACCGGCCGTCGCGCGGCCGTCGAGAGTGCGATGAGTCTGCGCCGGCGCGGTGGTCTCATCAGCTGCAATCCGCAAACACCCCGAGCAAGGAGGAAACGTCGTGGCCAGCACCAAGACCCTCGTGACGAAGGTCGGCACCGTGGTGATCCCGGTGGGCGACCAAGACAAAGAGATCAACTTCTACACCGACAAGCTTGGCTTCGAGAAGCGCGCTGACATCCCGTTCGGCAACGGCTACCGCTGGGTGGAAGTCGCGCCGCCCGGCGCCGACACGACGATCGCGCTTGCGCCGCCGCCGGAAGGCCAGCCGACCGGTAACACCCAGACGGGCATCGGCCTTTACACCGAGGACATCGACGCGCTGCACGCCGATCTCAAAGGCGCCGGCGTGGATGTCGACGAGCAGGTCACGCGACAGGGCGACCCCGTGCCGCCGCTGCTGTGGGTGCGCGACCCGGAGGGCAACTCGCTGATGTTCGTCGAGATGCGCTGAGGGGCGCCGTTGCGTCGCTGCGCGCGCGCTCTGCCTCTCCGAAGCCGAGGGAGGCGCGACAACCTAGGGCAGACCTGATCGGGCCCGGGCGCCAAAGCTCGGGCCCGAGTGTTGTCTGCAGCCTCAGCGGGCCGCGCACGAGTCTCGCGGCGAACTATTCGGGGACGGGGTTGACACGTGACCATTTGGTCACATATGATCGGAGGCCATGGACGACGTGTTCAGGGCGCTTGCCGATCCCACCCGCCGCGCGCTGCTCGACTCGCTCTTCGCCGAGGACGGGCAGACGCTGGGTGCTCTCGAGCGCGGGCTGCCGATGACGCGCTTCGGCGTGATGAAGCACCTGAAGCTGCTCGAAGAGGCGGGCCTAATCGCGACCCGGCGGCGCGGGCGGGAGAAGCTACATTTCCTCAACCCCGTCCCGATCCGGCTCGTCCACGACCGCTGGGTGAGCAAATACGCTGCGCCCTGGGCCGCCGCCTTGAGCGATTTGAAACAAGAACTGGAGTACAGAAAAATGGAAAAGATATTCGAAATCTACATCAAGACGACGCCCGAGCGGCTGTGGCAGGCGATCACCGATACGGAAAT
>DASZFR010000082.1:0-5921 GCA_035939635.1 Solirubrobacteraceae bacterium | reverse complement strand
TTCGGTGCGCCCGCAGATGAACCGTGGCAGCTTTTCGAGCGCCGCCCTCACGGCGTCGTCCTGCGGTCCGTAGAGCTCGGGGCAGTAGACCGGCGGCGGCAGGTTGCCCGTGGCCGAGCCGGAGGCGTTGATCGGCAGCAGCTCCTGCGCGGCCGCGGAGGCGTGGCTGTAGGTGTCGGAGAAGATGTCTACCGCCACGCGGCCGGTGTAGAGCTCGATCGAGCGCCCTTCGTCATAGACCACCGCGGGCACGCCGCGGATCACGGTGTTGCGCTGCGGCCCCAACGTGGCGTTTTTGTGCAGGGTGTACATCACCGTGGTCACCTGCAGGGGCAGCAGGCAGCTGCCGCCGCCGAAGATGCCCTTGTGCGCCACGCAGTCGCCGTAGTACACGCTGTCGCCCACACTGGGCAGGTAGCTGCGCAGGCCGTCGACGGCGGCGAGCGCATTGCCCTCGAACCTCGGCCCCGCCCAGTAGACCTCGAAGTACGGGAACACCCTCGCTTCGGCGAGCGAGCCCTTGTCGATCGGCGGCGGTTTGCTCGTCGAGCAGCCCGCCGCTGCCGCCGCGACCGCGACGGCGAGCAGCCCGGCCAGCGTGGGGCGGAGGGGCATCGATCATCATTATCCCCGCGTGCCGACGAGCAGCAGAGCTACTTCCGGGCCCCTCGCCGGTTGCAACCAGTACACATCCGCACGTTTGGCGGGTAATCCGGGGTCCGGTGGGGTAGCACACCGGACCCCGGTTGATTTTTCCACCGAGCGCGCTCTCGGTACAGGATTTCTTATGGCGGTCTTCGCCGCCGCCGTCCTGCTCGGTGTGTGGCTGCTGGTCGATCCGCACACACCCGACCTCGCCGGTCAGGCCTACCGGGTGTCGCTGTTTCGCCAGCTCGGCTTCGCCGTCTGGGACGAGCACTGGTACGCCGGGCACAACGTCCCCGGCTACAGCCTGCTGTTCCCGCCCGTCGCAGCCGCCATCGGCATGCGCGCCACCGCCTGCATCTGCGTGCTCGCCTCCGCGGCCCTGTTCCAGCGCATCGTGCATACCGTCTATGGCCGGGCGGCGCTGTGGGGGGCCGTCGCATTTGCGTTCGCCGCCGCCGCGGATGTGTGGATCGGGCGGCTTTCCTTTGCGCTGGGCGTCGCGCTCGGGTTGGGCGCCGTGCTCGCGTTCGTGCGGCGGCGGCCGCTGCTCGCGGCGGGGTTCGCCGCGCTGTGCGCCGCAGCGAGTCCTGTGGCCGGCGTCCTGCTCGCGCTCGGCGGTGTCTCGGCGCTCAAACGGCGCTCCGTCCTGGCGCTGTCGGTCCCCGCGGTGGCGGTTGCGGTGGCTCTCGCCGCGCTGTTCCCCGAGGGAGGCAGCGAGCCTTACCCGTTCACGTCGCTGCTGGCCACGCTAGGCGTGCTCGGCGCGTTCGTGCTCGCGCTGCCGCCGCGCCAGCGACCGCTGCGGGTGGGCGCGGCCATCTACCTGCTGGCGGTTCTGCTCTCGCTCGCGATATCCAGCCCGCTGGGGTCCAACGTCGAGCGCTACGGCGTGCTGCTGTGCGGGCCGCTGCTGCTGTGCGCGGCGCTGCAGGCGCGGGTCAGGCATCCCGTTCGCATCGCCACGGTCGCGGTGGCGGTCGCTGCGTGGGGGGTGTGGGTCGCGTGGGGGCCCGCGCGCGAGACGTCGAAGGTGTCGCGCGACGAATCGACCAACGCCGCGTACTACGAACCGGTGAAGCGGTTCTTCAGCGGCCAACCGGTGCGCGTGGAGGTGCCGCTGCTGCGCTCGCGCTGGGAAGCCGCGCTGCTGGCGCCGAGCGTGTCTCTGGCGCGCGGGTGGGAGAAGCAGCTCGACGAGCGCTACGACCGCGTGCTGTTGTCGTCAGGGCTCAATGCCGCGTCCTACAAGCGCTGGCTGGATGAAAACGCGGTCTCATTCGTCGCGCTTGCCGACGCGCCGCTGGATTCGTCGAGCGCCGCGGAGGGACGCCTGATCCGCGCCGGGCTGCCGTATCTGCGCCAGGTCTTCTCGAGCCGGCACTGGCGCATCTACGCCGTGGCGGGTGCCACTCCGCTGGTGACCGGGCCCGGCGGCGTGATCGCGCTCGGGCACAACCGCGTACAGCTGCTCGCCTTCGCACCCGGCACGCTGCTCGTACGCGTTCACTACAGCCGCTACCTCACCGTGAGTCGCGGGGAAGGTTGCGTCACAAGCGCGCCCGGAGGCTGGACCGACGTGGTTGCGCGCGCGCCCGGACGCATCACGGTGCGCGCGCTGTTCTCGCTCGCGGCCGCGCTTGGTTCGCAGCCGGCTTGCAGCGCATGATCTGGCGCTGGGCGGCGCCGCTGAGCGCCGTCGTGATCGCCGGCTGCGGCGGGGGTGGGGGGTCCTCGGCGGGCGTGCGCGAAGGGCACCAGCCCTATCGCTGGCTCGTGGCGACGAAGGGCTCGCCGCCGTCGGTCGCGCAGGAGAACCGCGCGCGCGGCACCACGACGTGGCGGCTGGCAGGCCCCCGCGAACTGCTTGGCGGCGAACGCCACGGGTCGATCGAGGGTTACGTGTCAAGCGACGCGCTGCTTGCGGGTCAGGCAGAGAACGTGTACGTGAGCGCGCTAGGGGCGCACACCGTGACGGTGAGCATCTATCGAATGGGCTGGTACGGCGGCACCGGCGGCAGGCTGGTGCTCGAAAGCGACCCGCTGCCGGCGCTGCGACAACCGCCGTGCACGCATCGCGGCTCGACGGGGCTCACCGAGTGCGACTGGCAGCCCACACTGTCGTTCACGGTCCCGTCCGCGCTACCGAGCGGCGTGTACATCGTGAAGCTGGTCGGCAGCGACGGCTCGGAATCGGACTGCATCTTCGTCGTGCGCGGACGCGCGCCCCTGGTGGTCGAGCTGCCCACCGCGACGTGGCAGGCGTACAACGAATGGGGCGGCGACAGCCTCTATCCCGGCGGCAAACACGTGCAAGCGAGCGCCGGCACGCAGGGAGTGGAAGTGTCGTATGACCGCCCCTATCAGACCCAGACGGGCGCGGGGCAGTTCTTCATCCGCGAGGTCGCGATCGTGCGCTTCCTCGAGCGCTACGGCTATCCGGTGTCGTACACGACGATCGACTCGCTCGACGCCGAGCCCGGCCAAGTGTCGGGTGCGAAGGGGCTGATCGACGCGGGGCACTCCGAGTACTGGTCGACGCGCGACAAGGAAGCGTTCGCGCACGCGCGCGACGCGGGCAGCTCGCTGATGTTCCTCAGCTCGGACACGATGGCGTGGCGCGTGCGCTTCGAGTCCGACGCCTCCGGTCGCCCGGCGCATCGGGTCATCGCTTACAAGCAGTCGGCGCAGCGCGACCCGGACACGGCCGAACCGACGGGGCTGTTCCCGCTGGGCGGCGCGAACGTGAAAGGCAGCGCGTACAACGGCTGCATCACGCCGCGCGTCATGCAGCCAGGCCCGCCGGTGTATCGCCTGTACTCGTGGACGCCAGTCGGCGGCCCGCTGTGGCTGTTCGCGGGTACGGGCGTTCGGGCGGGCACATCGATCACCGGCATCGTGGGCTACGAGCTGGATCAACGCACGCCGGCGTCGCCGGCCGGCACCGCGGTGGTCGGCCAGGGGACCCCGCCGTGCGGCGCCGAGACCGAGCCCTCCCCAGTCCACGGCACGCTGGCGCAGAGCACGCTCTACACCGCCCCCTCGGGCGCATTCGTGTTCGGGTCGGGCACGATGGGCTGGCTGTACGGCCTGGAAGCGGTGCCTCAGGCTTCGCCCGATGCACCCGCCGCGCCCGACCCGCACGTGGTGGCGATCACGCGCAATCTGCTCGCGCGCGCGCTCAGTCGGTGACCGAACGCGGCAGTGCCAACTCGATCCGCGCGTGCTCAGCGCGGCGAGAGCGCGTAAAGACCAGTGGTTCCGGTGAGGTAGATGTGTTCGCCGTCGCTGACCACGGGGTCAAACGAGCCGCTGTGGAATTCGAACTGCACGCGGCCGGTCGAGATGCCCAGGCCGTACGTGCGCTTCGCGCCGAGCGACGCGAAGTACACGGTGCGCCCGACGATCGTGGCCGAGCCCGAGATGCGCCCGCCGCTGTTGAACGTCCAGTCGATGTGGCCGGTGCGCGCGTTGAGCGCGTAGAACGTGCCGTCGTAGGAGCCGAGGTAGATCGTCGGGCCCAGGCCGGGCGCTTCGGTCACCGCGGGGGAGGCGTACACGTAGTTGCCCGTCTGCACCGCCCAGTCGAGGTGGCCGTTGCCCGCGTCGTAGGCGTAGATGCGCCCGTCGGTGTTGCCGAGGAACACGCGCCCATACACCACCGCCGGCGTCGAGTAGAACGTGCCGCTGCCGAGCAGCGCGCCTTCAGAGCCCGCGATCCACACCCGGTGCCCGTCCGAAGCCGACACCGCCTGTACCTGACCGGAGTAGTCGCCGAAGTAGAGCGTGCCATCCTTGAGTGTCGGGCTGGCCTTCACCGCGCCCGCCGCCCGGTAGGTCCAGATCACGTCGCCGTTGGTCGCGTTGAGCGCGTACACCAGGCCGCTCTGCGTGCCGAAGTACACGCGCCCGTTGACCACGAGCGGCGAGGACTCGCTCGGCGCGGGCAGGTTGCGCGACCAGATGATGCGCCCGTGGCCGTAGTCGAGCGCCACGACGCGCCCGCCGTTGTGGCCGGACAGCACCGTGGCGTAGACCACGCGCCCCACCGCAGCGGGGGTGGACGCCGACAGTTCGCCGAGCTGTTTGCTCCAGATCACGCGGCCGTTGTTCTTGTCGATCGCGTTGAGGATCGCGTTGTCGCCGAGCTGGAAGATGTGGTCGCCGCGGATCACCGGCGGGAACTCGAGCGTCTGGTGAAAGCTGTGCGCCCACAGCTGCGCGAACGGCGCGTGCAGGTTGGGCGGCGCCGGGAAGTAGCGCGTGTGGTCGGTGGTGTAGCCGTAGAGCGGCCAGCTAAAGCGGTCGATCTTCGTCGGTGTTGGCTCGGGCACGAAGCGAGCGTGCGGGTGATAGATGTTGCCTGTGCGATGTTTCTCGTAGAAGTACGCGCCGAGGCCGATGCCTATCAGCAGGAGCGCGGCCGCCGCGATTGCGAGCCGAAGGCGTTTGGAGCGGGGAAGCAAGCGGGAGAGTCTGACCGGCTTGCGTCAGCGCCTCAAGCGGCAAGCTTGCGCGCGGGAGTGGGGGAGCGGCCGGTGGCGGCGGTCGCGGGGGTGGGGTTGTGATCGGGTGCTGCGTGCGCCCCGCGGCCGCGGGCGGTGCGGAGGGCCTGGGTCGCCGTGTCGGACTGCGCGCGACGCTGGGCGGGTCTGACGGTGTTGGGGGGTCTGCGTCGAGCTGCTCTCTGGCGCCGTCCAGCCGACATCCCCGGCGCTCTGAATTGCGAGACGAGGCGCGCGGCGGTGAGCACCACCGTGAGCGCGCACGCCGCGACGAGTGGTGGCAGCGTGAGACCGGCGATCAGCGCGAGCACGGTGTTGTTCGCGCCGAGCGACCAGTTCCAGAGCAGGAAGTCCGCGCCGGTGAGCGCCACGACGAGCGCCGATGACCTGTGGGACACGGCGCACACCGTAGTCGGAGCCCCCGACAGACCCGCATTTTGCGGGCTGTTGCGGGTGGCTGCACCTATGATCGGCGGCTGTGGCGGGTGAGACCGGGACGGACGGCGGAGGGGGGAGAGGCGGGTCGCAGATCTTCGCCCCCGGCCTGCTGAGCGGCCAGGTGGCGCTGGTTACAGGTGGGGGGACTGGGCTCGGTCGCGAGACGGCGCTGGAGTTTGCGCGCTGCGGAGCGTTTGCGACCATCGCCGGGCGGCGCTCCGAGGTGCTGGACGAGGCGGTGGCGCGGATCGAGGCCGAGGTGGCGGGAGTCGACGGCGCTGGCGTAGTCGATTCGGTCTCGGGCGACGTGCGCGAGCGCGATGGCGCCGATCG
>DASZFR010000081.1:0-11167 GCA_035939635.1 Solirubrobacteraceae bacterium | reverse complement strand
AGTGACTGATAGCGTGGAAGCATGCCCACCAGCGCGCCAATCGAGCCCACCCCCCAGCGCCTGGCGGCCGTCCGCGAGCAGCTGAAGCTGCTGGCGGACTATCTTTGACCCGGTCGCCCTCACAGAGCGGATCGCCGCGCTCGAGGCCGAGATGGGCGGCGCGGACTTCTGGAGCGACTCAGAGCACGCGGCCGCGGTGTCGGCCGAGCATGCGCGCGCGTCGCGCCGGCTGGAGGACTTCAAGGAGCTCGAGCGCGACGCAGGCGACCTCGACACGCTGGCGGCGCTGGCGGAGGAGGACCCGTCGCTGCAGGATGAGGTCGACGAGCAGATCCGAGCGGTCGAGACGCGCCTGGAAGCGCTTGAGGAGCAGCGCCTGTTCTCCGGCTCCTATGACCAGGGCGACGCGCTCGTAAGCGTCAACGCGGGCGCAGGCGGTACCGACGCGCAGGACTGGGCTGAGATGGTGCTGCGCATGGAGATGCGCTGGGCCGAGCGGCGCGGCTTTGACGTTCAGCTGCTGGAGGTGAGCCCCGGGGAGGAAGCCGGGATCAAGTCGGCCACGTTCCGGGCCTCTGGCGAGAACGCCTACGGGCTGTTCAGCGCCGAGCGCGGCGTGCACAGGCTCGTGCGGCTGTCGCCGTTTGACGCTGCGCACCGCCGCCAGACAAGCTTCGCGGGTGTCGAGGTCGCCCCTGTGGTGGCCGGTGCGACAGACGTGCAGCTCGACGACGACGACCTGCAGGTCGACACCTACCGCGCCTCGGGCGCAGGTGGCCAGCACGTCAACAAGACCGACTCCGCGGTGCGCATCACGCATCTGCCCACGGGCATCGTGGTGCAGTGCCAGAACGAGCGCTCGCAATCGTCAAACCGCGCCACCGCGCTTGCGATGCTGCGCGCAAAGCTGCTCGCGCGGCGCGAGCAGGAACGCGAAGAAGAGATCGCCCGCGAGAAGGGCGATGCCCAGGACGTGAACTTCGGCTCGCAGATCCGCTCCTACGTGCTGCACCCCTACTCGATGGTCAAGGACCACCGCACCGGCGTGGAGGTGGGAGACGTGGAACGGGTGCTGTCGGGCGACCTCGACGCCTTCGCGCGCGCCTACCTGCTCGCAGCGGCGGCGCGGGGAAACGGCCGTGGATGAGCTCGAGGCGCTCGTACGTCGCGCGCTCGAGGAGGATGTCGGCGCCGGCGACGTGACCACCGCCGCCACCGTCCCCGCAGACGCGCGGGCGCAGGCCCTGATCGTGCAGAAGGCCGCGGGCGTCGTGTACGGGTTGCAGGCGGCAAGGTGCGTGTTTGGAGTGCTGGACCCGCAGGCATCGATCGAGCCGCTCACGCCGGAGGGGGTATGGAACGAACCGGGCACGCAACTGCTGCGCGCGCGCGCAAACGCGCGGGCCCTGCTCACCGGCGAGCGCACCGCGCTGAACTTCCTCGGCCATCTGTCGGGCGTCGCCACGATGGCCGCGCAGGCGGTGCGCGCCGTCGCGGGCACCGGTGCCCAGGTGTTCGACACGCGCAAGACCACGCCGGGGCTGCGCGCGCTCGAGAAGCAGGCCGTGGCGGCGGGCGGCGCGCGCAACCACCGGCGCGGGCTCTACGACGCGATTTTGATCAAGGAGAACCACATCGCGGCCGCGGGCGGCATCGCGGCGGCCGTGTCACGGGCGCGAGCCGCGGCGCCGCAGCTGGCCGCGACGCTCGAGGTCGAGGTGCGCGACCAGGCCGAGATCGACCAGGCCCTTGCCGCGGGGGCCACGCGCCTTTTGCTCGACAACATGGACGACGCCGCCCTGCGCGCGGCCGTCACGCAAGTAGCCGGCCGCGCGGTCCTGGAGGCCAGCGGTGGCGTGACGCTCGCGACGCTTCAAGACCGCGCGCGTACCGGGGTAGAATGGATTTCGGTGGGCGCGCTGACCCACTCCGCCCCCGCGTTGGACCTGTCGATGACGCTAGAGCTCTGCCCGTGAAGCGCTACCAGCAAGCACAGCCGTCATCGCGCGCGCGACAACACCGGAAGCGTCGTTGACGATGGCGATGTCTCTTCCGATGGCGCCCTCTGCGGCGCCAGAGCAAGCCCACACCGCGGCGGATATCGCCGCGCTGCAGGAAGAGGTGCGCGCTCTCGCCGCGCAGCGCGACGCGGTGATCCTCGCGCACAACTACCAGGTACCCGAGGTGCAGCAGGTCGCCCACTACGTCGGGGACTCACTCGGCCTTTCGCGCAAGGCGGCGCAGGCGTCCGAGCAGACGATCGTGTTCTGCGGCGTGCACTTCATGGCCGAGACGGCTTCGATCCTGTGCCCGCAAAAGACCGTGCTGATCCCCGACCTCGAAGCCGGCTGCTCGCTGGCCGCGTCGATCGACGCCGAGCAGCTGCGCGCGTGGAAGGAGCGCTACCCCGACGGCATAGTGGTGATGTACGTGAACACCACCGCTGAGGTCAAGGCACTGACCGACTACTGCTGCACCTCGGCCAACGCGGTGCAGGTAGTCCGCCACATCCTGCAGACCCACGGCGAGGACACCGAGATCCTGTTCGGGCCCGACCTATGGCTGGGGGCCTACGTAGAGCACGAGATCGGCAGGCGCATGCACGTGTGGGACGGCGAGTGCCATGTGCACGCGGGGATCCGGCCCGCAGATCTCAACGCCACGCGCGCTGCGCACCCCGATGCGGACCTGCTGATCCACCCCGAGTGCGGCTGCGCGACGAGCGTGATGGAGTTCGTCGCGGCGGGCGACGTGTCAAGCGCGGGCGTACATATGCTCTCGACGGGCGGAATGCTCTCCTACGCGCGCGACGCCGAGCGCGACGCCGCCGTCGCGAGCCGCGACGGCAAGCGCGAGGCGATCGTGGCAACCGAGACCGGCATGCTGTACCCGCTGCAGATGGCCGCCCCCGACGTGGAGTTCGTGCCTGCAAACGCCGAGGCGTCGTGCATGTACATGAAGATGATCACGCTGCCAAAGCTGCGCGACTCTCTGCGCGACATGCGCTACGAGGTGCGCGTACCGGATGACGTGGCGCGCACGGCGCGCGTGCCGATCGACCGAATGGTCGCGATCGGCTAAGCGAATTCGTCGGCCGACTGCGGCCCGACGCACGCCACCGCCAGCTGCGCTGACACGCTCGCCGCGGCGGCGCGCACGTCGTCGAAGCTGACGTCGTCCAGGCGCGCGATCGCCTCGTCGGGGTCGATCGACTCGCTGAACACGATCTGCTGGCTGGCCGCATAGCGGGCGACGGCGCCGGTGTTCTCAAACGCGAGCACGAGCCGCCCGGCGGCGTAGGCACGCGCCCGCTCTACCTCCTCCTCGGTTGGCCCGTCGTCGCGCAGCTCGTCGACGATCTCGCGCATGCGCCGGTAGGCCTCGATGCACTTCGCCGAATCCAGGCCCGACCCCAGTTGCAGGATCGGCACGTCGGCGAAGGCGTGGTCGACCGCGTAGACGGAGTAGCACAGCCCGCGCTTCTCGCGAATCTCATCGAACAGCCGCGAGCCCATCGACCCGCCCAGCAGCGTGGCGTAGATCGACAGCGCCGCGCGCCGGCGCGGGTCCCCGACAGGGACGGCCGGACGGTAGATCATGCGCAGGTGCGACTGGTTGGTCTCGCGCTGATCGACCAGTGTCTGCGGCGCAAACGCAGGCGCGGGCTCATAGCCGTCGGGCTGGGGCAGCTCCGGGAAGCGGCCGAACAGCTCCTCGAGCGCGTCGGCGTCGGGCAGGTGGTCGAGATTGCCGACCAAGAAAGCGCCCCCGCGCGCACCCGACCAGCGGCGCTCACGGAAGGCCACGATCCCGTCGCGCGTGAAGTTGCGCAGGTTCTCCTCGGGGCCCAGCACGGTGCGCCCCAGCGGGTGATCCCCGAAGGCGGCGCGGTCGATGAGGTACTCGGCCACGGTGGACGGTTGGTCGTAGGCCCTGTTGATCTCCTGGATCACCACGCCGCGCTCGCGCTCGAGCTCGTCCGGGTCGATGCGCGGCCGCGCGACGAAGTCACTCAGCAGGTCGATCGCGTCAGCGGCACTCTCGGCGCGCACCGTGATGTGGAACGCGACCAGGTCATGGCTGGTGTAGGCGTTGAGCACGCCGCCCAGGTGCTCGGCGGTCTCGTTGATCTCCTTGTAGGTGGGGTACTTCTGGCCTCCCTTGAACACGAGGTGCTCGAGGAAGTGCGCCATCCCGTTCTCCTGCGGGCGCTCGTTGCGTGCGCCGGCGTCGAAGGCCACGAGCACGGTGAGCGCACGCGTCCCGGGCAGCGCAACGCGATGAAGCGGGAGCCCGTTGGAGGGCACGACGCTGCTCTCAATGACGGCCATCGCCGTACCTTAGATGCTCGCAAGCACCTACCCTGGGTTGCGCCGTGTCCGCGCGATCACAACTACGTCTGCTGCTGTCCCTGGCGGGACTGTTGCTCGTGGTGGTCGGCCTGTGGCTGGGCGGACACCCCGAAGACCTACCGGGCTTTGCCCGCTCGCTGTTCGTGTCCGATCACGAAACGCGCGTGGTCGACGAAGCAATCGATCGAATCGCGAGCGACTATTACCGGCCGCTGACGAAGACCCACTTGGCCGACGCCTCGATCGCGGGTGCTGTGGCGAGCCTCAACGACCGCTTCTCGCACTACCTGAGCGCGAAGGAATACGGCGAATTCAACGAGCCCCCCCGCTTCACCGGCATCGGCGTCGCGGTGGATCCCAATCGCAGCGGCTTGCTGATCGCGCGCGTGTTCGATTCGTCTCCTGCGGCGCGCGCGAGCCTGCACGCGGGCGATGAGATCATCGCGGTGAATGGTCACAGCCTCGCCGGGGTCTCCGCCGAAGCCGCGGCCGCCCAGATCAAGGGGCCGCCGGGCACCAACGTGCAGTTGGGCGTCCGCGAGCGCCGCAGCGGGCGGACCGTGTCGCGCACCGTGCGCATTACGCGAGCGCTGATCTCAGAGCCGGTGGTGGACTCCGAGACGCGCACGGTGGACGGCAAGCGCCTGGGCGTGATCGCGCTCGCGGCGTTCAGCCCGGGCGCGCATGGGGAAGTCGCCGAAGCTGTCGAGGCCGAGCAGCGCCAGGGCGTGCGCGGCATCGTGTTCGACATGCGCGCCAACGGTGGCGGGCTCGTCGAAGAGGCGCGCCTGACCGCGAGCCTGTTCATCAAGAAGGGCACGATCGTGAGCACGCGCGGGCGCTCGCAGCCAAGCCAGACGTTGTCGGCCACGGAACACCCGGTCGCGCCGACGATTGCGCTCGTGGTGCTCGTCGACCAGAACACGGCGTCGGCCGCCGAGATCGTCACGGCCGCGCTGCAGGATCATCAGCGCGCGACGGTGGTGGGCACGCACACTTTTGGCAAGGGCGTCTTTCAGGAGGAGCAGCCGCTGTCGAACGGCGGCGCGCTCGACATCACCGTGGGCGAGTACTTCACGCCCAACGGACGCAACCTGGGCGGAGGCGGCGTCAAACAGGGCGCGGGCATCACTCCCGAAGTAGCGGTGCCCCAAGGCGTCGACTCCGAGCACGGACTCGAAACGGCGCTAGCGACGCTGGCGGGCAAAATCCGGTGAAGCGCTCCCGCCCGCGCGGGTCGCGCCCCGCGCGTAGGTCCGCTGCGCCGGACGCGAGGGTTGTGTGGCCGCCCAACGAGCGCCAGAGCGCCCGCGAAGCGATCGAGCGGCTGATGCGCGAGCGCGGCCTCGCCGGTCGCTTCCCCGTGGCGTTGCAGCGCGAGGCGGCGCGCGTGGCCGAGCGGGGGCATCGCGACGCTGCGGACGCAGCGCGGCGTGACCTTCGCACGCTGCCGACGTTCACGATCGATCCACACAGCGCGCGCGACTTTGACGACGCGCTATCCGCCGAGGCCGGGGACGGCGATGAGGTTCGGGTGTGGGTGCACATCGCGGACGTGTCGGCGTTCGTGCGCGAAGGGTCGGCGCTCGACGCGGAGGCGCGAACGCGCGGTTGCAGCGTGTACGTCCCCGGCGGGGTGGAACCGATGCTGCCGGCTGCGCTCTCCAACGACGCCTGCTCGCTCGTGCCAGGGGCCGATCGGCTGGCTGTCACCACCGAGCTCGAGTTGCATGGGGCGGAGGTGCGGCGAGCGTCGTTTTACCGCTCGCTGATCCGTTCAGACGCGCGGCTTGACTACGAGCAGGTGGATCGCATTTTCTCAGCACACGAGCGAGCGGGCGAGCACTGGGGCGCGGCGCTCGCGGCGGCTCGCCGCGCGGCGCGCGCGCTGCAGGGGGCGCGCGAGCGAAGCGGCGCGCTCGTGGTCGGCGCGCCGGAGCCCGAGTTCGCCTTCGACAGCCAGGGCAACGTGAGCGACATCCGCACGCGCGCGCAAACGGAGTCTCATCGCGTGATCGAGCACCTCATGATCGCGGCCAACGAGGCCGTGGCCCAGCACCTCGCGCGCACGCGGACGCCCTGTTTGTACCGCGTGCACGAGCGGCCGGACGCCGACAGCGTCCAGCGGCTCGCCGACCAGCTGGCGTCGCTTGACGTGGCCACCCCGGCGCTGCGCGAACACATGAGCTCGGCGCAGGCCGCCGAGGCGGTGGCGGACATCTCGCGGCGGGTTGATCGAGCCGTCAGACGCCGCGGCCACGGGCGCCTGGCGCTGGGTTCGCTGGTGCTGCGCTCGCTCAAGCAGGCTTACTACTCGCCGCGCAACCTCGGACACGCGGGCCTGCACTCGGGGGCGTACTGCCACTTCACCTCGCCGATTCGCCGCTACCCCGACCTGATCTGCCACCGCGCGCTGCTGTCGGTGCTCGGGGAGGCCGAGCGCGCGCCGCGCGCCCGCGAGCTGGCCGAGCTCGGTGCGTGGAGCTCGGACAGAGAGCGCGCGGCGATGGTCGTCGAGCGAGATGCCGACGACGTCGCTCGCTGCTTTGCGCTGGAGGCGTGGCTGTACGAGACGGGCTGGGAGCAGGAGTTTGAGGGCGAAGTGGTGGGGTTGATCGCCGCAGGCGCGTTCGTGGCGTTCGGCGGCTCCTCGCTCGCGCTGGGGCCCGGTAGCGCAAGCGACGATGCGCGCGTGGACACTTCCGCGCCAGCGCACGCGTTCGAGGGTCTGCTGCCCGTGCGCCACCTGCGCTCCTTCCCCGCCCAGGACGCCTCCACGCCCACCGCGCAGCGCAAGCCCGGGCTCTCGGGCGGCGAGTGGTGGGAGCTCAACGAGCTCGGCACGATCCTTCGCGGGCAGCGAACCGGCGCCGCGATCCGCCTCGGCGACGCCATCGCGGTTCGCGTGGCGCGCGTGGACGCTCCGCGCGGGCGCGCGGAGCTGGCGCCGGCGCAGCCGCGCGAGCAAGGCTGAGGCCGCCCGATGGCAAAGGGCAAAGGCAAGCGCAAGGCCGCTCCCGGAGATGTGGCGTCCAACCGCTATGCGTCGCACCGCTATCAGCTGCTCGAGCGCCTCGAGTGCGGGATCGTGCTGGAGGGCACCGAGGTCAAGGCGCTGCGCACGTCGGGAGCCCAGCTCAAGGACGGCTACGCGGCGATGCGCGACGGCGAGCTGTGGCTGTACGGCGTGTACATCCCCCCCTACGGCCCGGCCGCGCGTGACAATCACGACCCGGAGCGCCCGCGCAAGCTGCTCGCGCACAGACGCGAGCTCGAGCGCGTCGCCGCGCGTGCGCAGGAGCGGGGCCTCACGCTGGTGCCCACGCGCATCTACTTCTCCGGCTCGCATGCGAAGGTCGAGATCGCGCTCGCGCGCGGAAAGGACATCTACGACAAGCGCCAGTCGATGCGCGAGCGCGAGACCAAACGCGACATCGAACGAGCGCTGCGCGAGGCGCGCCGCTGAAAGCCCGGCGTCCTTCCTACCGCGCGACTACAGGTGCGCGAAGCTGTGGCCGCCGGTGCTCAGCACGTGCGACGCGTCCATGCCGAGCGCCAGCAGCACGATCAAGCCGACGTACACCGCACCGACGAGCAGGCGGTTGCGCGGCGACACTCGGTAGTAGGCGGCCTGCTGCAGCGAGCGCGTTTTGCGCGCCTGCCAGCGCCGGTAGGTCTCCCACGCGCCAAGCAACACGATGATCAGCAGGATCGGGTTGGGCACGATGAAAAGCAGCGCGACGAGCGCGCCGAGGCCGATGAACCACATCCACGGCGCCATCGCGGCCATCGCGCGTCCGCCGTCCAGGGGTACCACCGGGAGCAGGTTGAAGAGGTTCAGGAAGAACCCGATGTAGGCCAGTGCGCGTAGCAGGTCGCTGTTTGTGAGTTCGCCGACGGCCAGGCATACCCCGGCTCCCAGCGTTCCCAGCACCGGGCCGGCGAGGCCCACGCGGGCCACGGCCAGCGCGTTGTCGCCGAGCGACTTCGCCGATATGAACGCGCCCATGAACGGAACGAACATCGGCGCCGTGGCTTTGATCCCTTCGCGACGCAGCTGGATCACGTGGCCCATCTCATGCACGAACAGGAGCACCACAAAACCGATGGCAAAGGTCCAACCGAACCACAGCGAGTAGGCCGCCACCGACACCAAGGCGGTGCCCGCGGTGGTCAAAAGCTTGACCTTTGGGAGCAGCAGCAGCAGCCCCTTGACCGCGGCGAAGAACTTCGCGATCAATGCCGCCAATGCGGCGATCGCCCCGCTGACTCTACGGCGCAGGTTGCCGACCGCGCGACGCGCGGGCGGCGGGTCGCCGAACGGGTCACGCTCGCCCGGCTCGGGCGAGTCGCCGGGGCGCAAAAACGGCGACGACGCAGGCGTGCCCGCGAGCGGCGTGTGAACAGCCGGTGCGTAGGCGTCGCTGGAGTCCATCGATTCCATTGTGGCAGCCGCGCTAAGCGGATCCTAAGGTGAGTTTTGGGCGCAAGTTGCGCGGTGGCGTTCGCGCGGGGTCTTGCGCGCCGCGAGCGGCGCGTCTACGTTGCAAGCCAGACGCGGAACCGAGCCGCCAAGAGCGAGGCCACGAGGTGTGAGGCCGCGCCACCTGCAACATCAGGCCCTCGGGCTTGAGGCAGCGGGTCCTCAAGCGGCCCGGGGCCGCGTCGTTTTTGTGACCAACGCGGCGCCTGCTGTCCGGCGCAGGCGCCGCTAGACTGATAGCGAAGACATTCCCGGGGACGACAGGCTTCGACACGGTCGGTTCCGCGGGGATGGTTGCGAGTCGAGGTTCCGGGCGGCCTCGTAAAACACCCGGAAAACCATAAGTGCGGACACGCACCACTACGCCCTCGCCTAGTCAATAGCTAGGTCGTAGGCTCTCGGTCCCCGCTCGCCTGCGGCGGGGGACACCGGGATCAGAAAGCAGGCTCACCCGGCGAGGAAGGCCTTCGCCGAGCCGGGGAAAGTTCAGGAAGGCTGGTCTCCCACAACCCCGCCGGCGCGGCAAGCGGGAGACGAGAACAGAGCGCCGGCTACGCTCGTAGAAGCCGTCCTCACGCGATCGTGGACGCGGGTTCAATTCCCGCCGTCTCCACTCTTTGACCGAGACCCCCGCATCTGCGGGGGTCTTTCTATTCACACGAATGGTTTGATCGGCCAGTCGTCCGCCAATCGGCAGCCGCTTGCACAGGCGTGGACACCCTGGTAGTTTACTGACTGTAGGTTACCGATAGTAGGTGCGTGAGCATCGAGCACGGGGAGGGACGCGTCAAACGTTTGGTCTTTACCGGATGCGCCACGACGCTGGCGCTCGCTTGCGCGATCGGCGCGTCTGGCGCCGGTGCATCCGTCCCCGGGTGTGATTTGTCGCGCCCGGCGGTGGTCTATCGTCCGGGGGGTCGCGCCCATGTGCCGGCCCGCAAGCGGCTCGCGCCCTGTCGTTACGACACGGGCGCCAAGGCTCTGGAGCCGAGCCTCGACTTTACGAACGACGGGCGCATCCTCTTTCAGGCCTGGGAACTGCAAGCGGGCCTGCCCGGCGGCGTGCCGCCCGTGCCGCAGGTGATTCGCTCCGACAGCTCGTTCTCGACATGGCAGAACGTCTCTCCGAAGGGCCCGGTAGCGAGCCTCGATCCCTTCTTAACTGTGGATCACCGTACAGGCAGGGTCTTCAGCGTGAACTTCCTCGCCAATGGTCAGCCGACGTGCGCGACGATCTCGTATAGCGACAACGCGGCTGAATCGTGGACCTCATCGCCGGCCGCATGCGGCGGCTTCGACGGCGAGAGCATTGCGGTGGGGCCGCCCGTGTCGGCTAAGCCCATCGGCTATCCGGATGTCGTCTACTACTGCACGGGCACGACCCCGGCTTCGTCGCCGCCCACGACGTCGCCGGTCTGCTCGAAGTCTCTCGACGGAGGTCTCACGTTCGCGCCCACCGGAACGCTGCCATGGCCCGCGTATGAAGAAAAGGCCGAGGGCGACAAGTTCGGTCCGTGGGCGGGCCACCCGATTGTCGGGCCTGACGGCACTTTCTACATACCCAAGCGCTTTGCCGGCCAGCCCGAAGTTGCGATGAGCCATGATGAAGGCCTCACCTGGCAGCGGGTTCAGGTTGCCGACAACCGCTCCGGCGGAGAGACCCCGCAGATAGCGCTCGACGACTCCGGCAACGTCTTCTATGCGTGGGTGAGCGCCGCTCACCTGCCATACCTGGCGTTTTCGCGCAACGAGGGACGCACCTGGAGTGCTCCGATCGCGCTCGCCCCGCCCGGCCTGCGCGAGGCGGCGATACCGCGGCCGGCCGCGACGGGCGACGGCCGCGTGGCCGTGGCCTATGTCGGGAGCACAAATTCGCCCGCTGTGCCGCCGTTCTACGAATACTGCGACGCGCTGCTCTCGGAATGCACCGACGCCGGCTACGCCGGCGTGACCTGGAACGGCTACATGACCCTGATACCCAACGCGCTTGCGAGGACGCCGAAACTCGAGACCGCGACCGTCGACCCGCCGTCGCAGCCGCTGCTGGTCGGCGGCTGCAGCGCCGACGGAGCTTGCAAGGCGAACCTGGATTTCATCGATATGAAGTTCGGCCCCGACGGGGACCCCTTCGCCGCGTTCGTCGACGACTGTGCGGTGGCGCGAGATTTCCCGCCCATCTTCAGCCCCCAGCTAGGGACCTGCGGCGACTACGAGGGCGAAGGAATCGTCGGCAGGCTGACGAGCGCCAACTAGACAGGGACCGATCCTGGGCCACGAGCGCCGGGAGCGCACGTATTGGTGCGCGAGCTCGCGGGAGATCGATTGACGCCGC
>DASZFR010000080.1:0-16164 GCA_035939635.1 Solirubrobacteraceae bacterium | reverse complement strand
CGCGCCGCTCCACCAGCGACTTTTCGATCTTGAAGTCCGGCACGCCGAAGCGCACCAACCCGCCGATCGCCTCGTCGCGCTCGAACAGTGTCACGCTGTGCCCGGCTCTGCGAAGCTGCTGCGCCGCGGCCATTCCGGCGGGGCCGGACCCCACCACCGCGACGCTCTGGCGGGTCTCGCGCCGCGGCGGCTGCGGGACGACCCAGCCCTCATCCCAAGCGCGGTTGATGATCGCGTTCTCGATCTGCTTGATCGTCACCGAATCGCCCTCGCGGATCTCGAGGACGCACGCCGCTTCGCACGGCGCCGGGCACAGGCGACCGGTGAACTCCGGAAAGTTGTTCGTCGCGTGCAGCTGCGCGATCGCGTCGCGCCAGCGATCGCGGTAAACGAGGTCGTTCCAGTCGGGAATCAGGTTTCCCAGCGGACAGCCGTTGTGGCAGAAGGGCACCCCGCAGTCCATGCAGCGGGCGCCCTGCTCGCGCAGCTCCTGCACCGGGCGCGTGAGCAGAAACTCGCGATAGTCGTGCGCGCGCTCACGCGCATCCCGCTGCGGGATGCCGTGGCGCTCGATGTGCAGGAACGCCCCGAGCTTGCCCATCACATTGCTCCCGCGCGGTTCAGCCGCCAGCCTTGCCCGCGGTGTCCAGCGGGCGTGTCGTGGCGAGCGCGCCGTTGTTCGCCGCCCGCGCCTCCAGCTGCTCGCGCTCGGCGATTTCGCCCAACACGCGCTTGTAGTCGTGCGGCATCACCTTCACGAAAGCGCCTACGGCGATCAGCTCGTCCCACCGCGCGAGCACGCCCGCGGCGACTGGCGAGCCCGTGCGCGCCTCGTGCTCGGCGACAAGCGCGCGCAGCTCCTCGGCGTCGGCCTCGTCGAGGTCTTCGAAGCCCACCATCCCCATGTTGCAGCGCTTGGCAAACGTACCCTGCTCGTCGAGCACGTAGGCGACGCCGCCGCTCATGCCCGCCGCGAAGTTGCGTCCGGTCGGTCCCAGCACAACCACGCACCCTCCGGTCATGTACTCGCAGCCGTGGTCTCCCACGCCCTCGACCACCGCCGACGCGCCCGAGTTGCGCACCGCAAAGCGCTCGCCGGCCAGCCCGCGGAAAAACGCGCGCCCGGAGGTCGCGCCATACAGCACGGTGTTGCCCACCACCACGTTGTCCTCGGCGCGGAAGTGCTCGCCGGTGCCCTCGCGCGGGCGGATCGCGAAGACTCCGCCCGACAGCCCCTTGCCGGCGTAGTCCTGAGCGTCGCCGCGCAGCGTGAACGTCACGCCGGGCGCAAGCCAGCCGCCGAAGCTCTGTCCGGCCGAGCCCTCGAACTCGACCACGATCGAGCCCTCGGGCAGGCCGCGCGCTCCGTAGAGCTCGGCGATGCGCCCCGACAGGATGCCGCCCACGCAGCGGTTGCGATTGCGGATCGGCAGCGCCAGCGCCACCGGGCGTCCCGGCTCGCCGTGAGCCGGCGCGAGAGCCGGCTGGGCCTGCTCGAGCAGACGCCAGTCCAGTGCGTCCTCGAGCACTGCGGGCGGAGGCTTTACCCGCCGTCGCGGGGCGCCGGGCTCGAGCTCGACCTCGGCGAGGATGTGCGAGAGGTCCACGCCGCGCGCCTTCCAATGGTCGATCGCCGCGCCCGCCGACAGCAGATCGACGCGCCCGATCGCTTCGCTGAGCGAGCGCAGGCCGATCGAGGCAAGGATCTCGCGCACTTCCTCGGCCACGAAGAAGAAGAAGTTGACCACGTGCTCGGGCGTGCCCTTGAAGCGCTTGCGCAGCTCGGGGTCCTGCGTCGCGATGCCGACCGGGCAGGTGTTCAGATGGCAGGCGCGCATCATGATGCAGCCCGCGGCGATCAGCGGCGCCGTGCTGAAACCCATCTCGTCGGCGCCCAGCATCGCTGCGATCACCACGTCGCGGCCGGTTTTCAGCTGGCCGTCGGTCTGTACCACGATGCGCGAACGAAGGTCGTTGCGCAAGAGCGTCTGCTGGGTCTCGGCGAGCCCGATCTCCCAGGGAACGCCCGCGGACTGGATCGAGGACAGAGGCGAGGCGCCTGTACCGCCATCGTGGCCGGAGATGAGCACGCGGTCGGCGTTCGCCTTCGACACCCCGGCGGCAACCGTTCCGACGCCTACCTCGGCGACGAGCTTCACCGACACATCCGCCTTGGGGTTTGAGCAGCGCAGGTCATAGATCAGCTGCTTGAGGTCCTCGATCGAGTAGATGTCGTGATGCGGCGGCGGCGAGATCAGCCCCACGCCGGGCGTCGTGTGGCGGATCGAGCCGATGTAGGCGTCGACCTTGTGCCCTGGCAGCTGCCCGCCCTCGCCGGGCTTGGCGCCCTGGGCCATCTTGATCTGCAGCTCGTCGGCGTTGACGAGGTAGTGGATTGTCACCCCGAAGCGCCCAGAGGCCACCTGCTTGATCGCCGAGCGGCGGCGGTCGCCGTTGGCGTCGGGCACGTAGCGGGCCGGGTCCTCGCCGCCCTCGCCTGTGTTCGAACGCCCGCGCAGACGGTTCATCGCGATCGCTAGCGTCTCGTGCGCCTCGCGCGAGATCGAGCCGAGGCTCATCGCTCCGGTGCAGAAGCGCTTCACGATCTCGCTCGCCGGCTCCACCTCCGCCAGCGGCACCGGCTCGACCTCGCCCTGCGGCGGGCCGATCTGCAGCAGCCCGCGCAGCGTCGCCCGCCGCGCGGCGTCTTCGTTGATCGCGCGTGCGTACTCGCGGTACTTCTCCGTTGCGGGGCTGTCGCGCACGGACTCGTACGCGTCGCGGTCGCCGCGCAGAGCCGCGCCCACGTCTCCGTTGGCGGCGCGCACCGCGTGCTGCACCAGTGCGATCGTCTCCGGGTTCCACATGTGGTGCTCGCCGTCGCGCCGCCACGCGTAGATGCCGCCCACCGGCAGCAGTTCGTCGTGCGGCCGCGGGTACGCGCGCGCGTGGCGCTCCAGCGCCTCGGTAGCGAGCACCTCGAGGCCCACGCCGCCGATGCGTGAAGCGGTGCCGGTGAAGTGCCGGTCGATCAGCTTGCGCTCGAGACCGACCGCCTCAAAGATCTGCGCGCCGCAGTAAGACTGGATCGTGGAGATGCCCATCTTGGAGATCGTCTTCAGCAGCGCTTTGCCGAGCGCTTTGACCACGTTCTGCGCCGCCTGCTCGAGCGCCTCGTTGACGCGCTCGGGCGAACGCGCAGGCGCATCGCCGTTTTCCGGCGGGTCGCCGATCGCACCGGTGACCACGAGCTCGTCGAGCGTCTCGAGCAGCACGTAAGGGTTGATCGCGCTCGCGCCGTAGCCGATCAGCGTCGCGAAGTGGTGCACCTCGCGCGGCTCGCCGGACTCGAGGATGATGCCCGCGCGCAGCCGCGTACCCTCGCGCACCAGGTGGTGGTGGACGGCGGCGACAGCGAGCAGCGACGGAATCGGCGCGCGCCTCGGGCTCAGCAGGCGGTCCGAGAGCACGATGATGTTCACGTTCTCGGCGATCGCCTGGTGCGCCTGGGCGCAGATCCGCTCGATCGCGGCGGAGATCCCAGCGACGCCGTCGTCTACGGGCCAAGTGATGTCGATCGTGCGCGCCGCGAACACCTCATGTGAGACGTGCCGCAGCGTCTCCAGCTGGCGGTTGAGCAGGATGGGTTGGTCGAGGATCAGCTTGTGCGCGTGCTCGGGTGTCTCGGCGAACAGGTTGCGCTCGCTGCCCAGCGACGTCGACAGACTCATCACGATGTCCTCGCGAATCGAGTCGATCGGCGGGTTGGTGACCTGGGCGAAGAGCTGCTTGAAGTACGAGAACAAAGGCGGCGCCTGCTCGGAGAGCACGGCCAGCGAGAGGTCGTTGCCCATCGATCCGATCGGCTCCTGTGCGTCGCGCGCCATCGGAGTGAGCAGCACGCGCAGGTCCTCTTGCGTGTAGCCGAACGCGCGCTGGCGCGCGCGCAGCGGTTGGTCTGACAACGTCACCTGTTCTGAGGGCGGCAGCTCCGCGAAGGGCACCGAGGCGCGCGCAAACCACTCGCCGTATGGACGTTGCGTTGCGATCTCGCGCTTGAGCTCGCGGTCTTCCACGATGCAGCCCCGCTCGAGGTCGACGAGGAACAGCTTGCCGGGCTGCAGGCGGCCCAGGCGACGCACGCGCTCGGGCGGGATGTCGAGCAGGCCGCTCTCGGAGCCGAGCACCACATATCCGTCGGTCGTCTCCACCCAGCGGCCAGGGCGCAGGCCGTTCCGGTCAAGCGTCGCGCCCACGACGCGCCCATCGGTGAACGCCACCGAGGCGTGGCCGTCCCAGGGCTCCATCAGGCAGGAGTGGAATGCGTAGAAGCCCTTCAGCTCCTCGGGCAGGTCATCGCGGTCCCGGTAAGCCTCGGGGATCATCATCATCGCCGCGTGCGGCAGCGAGCGCCCCGCGAGCATCAGCAGCTCGAGCACGTTGTCAAACGTGGCCGAGTCGGAGTTCCCCGGTTTGACAACGGGCAGCAGCTTGTGCAGGTCGTCGCCGAAGAGCTCGCTCTGCAGCTCGGACTCGCGGGCGCGCATCCAGTTGATGTTGCCCATCACCGTGTTGATCTCGCCGTTGTGGCAGATCACGCGGTAAGGGTGCGCGAGCTCCCAACTGGGAAAGGTGTTCGTGGAGAAGCGCGAGTGCACCAGCGCGAGCGCGCTCTTGGTGCGCTCGTCGCGCAGGTCGGGGTAGAACGCGGCCAGCTGGTAGCTGATCAGCATTCCCTTGTAGTTGACCGTGCGCGACGAGCTAGACGCGATGTACAGCCCGGGCTCGGACGCACTGAGCTCGCACACGCGCCGGATCACGTACAGCTTGCGCTCGAACGCGTCCTGGTCGTGCTCCTGTGCCGGCCCCGCGCCGACGAACAGCTGGCGAATCACCGGCCGGCACGCGCGCGCGACGTCGCCGGTGTGCTCCTCGCGCACGGGCACGTCGCGCCAGCCCAGCACCGCCTGGCCCTCCGCCGCGACTGTGCGCTCGAGCTCGCTCTGCAGGCGCGCGCGCGACTCGTCGTCGGTCGGCAAAAAGCACATCAGCACGCCATAGCGCCCCGCCGGCGGAAGCGCGAAGGAGACCGTCGCGCGGAGCAGCTCGTCGGGCATCTGCATCAGGATCCCGGCGCCGTCGCCGGTGCACGCGTCCGCCCCGGATGCGCCGCGGTGCTCGAGGTTCTCCAGCGCCGTGATCGAGCGCGCGATTACCTCGTGCGAGGCCACGTTGTCCAGCCGCGCCACCATCCCCACGCCGCACGCGTCGTGCTCGAAGCGAGGGTCGTAGAGTCCGACGGCCGCCGGCGGCTGCTGGGTGTGCGGTTTCATGTGAGTGCTCGGTTGGGGCGACGCATCCCCGCCGCGTGGGTAACCCGTGAGGGCTCACCCACCCGTGAGGCAGGCGGGCACCGGAGGTAGGACCTGGAAGCGTAGCAATGAAAAAGGCAGTTAAACCGGGCGCTGAGCGCACAATTCCAGCTGCTCGAAGGGCCCGTCACGCGGCGCCTCGCGCATGGTTTGCGACTCGTCGTATGAGCACAGCAGCGCACGCCCTGGGCACGTCTGGCACAGCGCGCGGTGGGGCTGCTCGGTGACGCTGAAACCGGCGCGGCGCGCGCGGCGCAGCTGCTCGCCGAGCAAGGATTCCAGGCGCCCCCGCTCGCGCGCGTGATACGCGACGCTCACGAGCTCGCGCGGGCGCTCCAGAAACCAGTGCGCAACCTCCACTCCCGGCGCGCCGGTGCGCAGCGCCGCGAGCGCGTAGATCAGCCGCTGCAGGTCGTACTCGCGCGCGGCAAGCTGCGCCGTTGACTCGAGCTCGCCGACGCGATCTGTCTTGTAGTCCACGACCAGCAGACCGCCGTCGCGCTCGCGCGCGAGCACGTCGATCACGCCGCTCAGCAGCGGCTGCCCGGTAGCGAGCGCGAACGCGAACGGATACTCGCGCTGCACGCGCTCGGCCTGCGCCAGGCGCGCGCCGAGCGAACGCTGAGGGCCCGCCGCGGCGGCCGCGGTGGCGTCCGGTCTCTCTGCACCAACAGCGTCGGCGGACCGGGCCGCCAGCACCTGCTCGGTCACGACGCCGGCCAGCGCGGCCAACCGGCGGCACTCCTCCGGCGAGGCGGTCAAGCCGAGCTGCGCCGCCGCGGCGGCCGCCTCCGTCGCCGCGGGCGCGACGGGCCGGCGGAAGTCCACCGCCTCCAGCAGCTTGTGCACGATCGAGCCGCGCGCACGAGCGTCGAGCGCGCCGCGCGCGATCTCGCCGGCGGCGGCCTCTTCGAGCCCCAGAACGCGTTCCAGGTAGAAGCGATAGCCACAGCGGCGGTGCTCGGTGAGCGCGGTGTAGCTGAGCGATTCGACTTGGGCGAACGCGTCGCGCTCGCTCGAGAGCTCTTCGCGTCGCGCTTCCCGGCCGGGCGTCGCGTCGCCGGCCGGCGCGGGCGCAGCCGGCGTGGACGGCGGGACCGCCGCGCCGGGCTGCGTTTGCGCCCCGGCGCGTGCGCTCGACGGGGCGGCGCCACCGGGCCGCGCCGGCGCCCGCTCGGCTGTGCCGTTGTGGCCCGCAGCGCGGGGTGGCGGGACGTTGACGCGGCACAGCACGCCGCCGCTGCGCGATCGGTCGAGCTCCTCCTGCGCCTGCGCACCGGCGCTGCGTAGCAGCTCGGGAAGCTCGGGCACGAGTGCCGGGGCAAGCCACGCGATCGGCGGCGCGCCGAGGCGCTGCTCGGGCCAGCGCTCAAACGACACTGCCCCGCTGAGCAGCAGCCGCTCACGCGCGCGCGTCATCGCCACGTAGAGAATGCGCTCCTCCTCTTCGGCCTGCGCGAGCTTGCGCTGCTCGCTCAGCCGCGCGTAATCCAGCGCGGGCTCTGGCTCTGAGCCGTCCAGGCGCGCCAGGCGCAGCCCCACGTGATCGTCTTCGACCAGTAGGTCGGGCACCGACAGGTTGAGCGCACGCCCGAGGTCTGCGACGCACACGACGTCGAACTCGAGGCCCTTGGCGGCGTGCACGCTCATCAAGCGCACCGCGCCGGGCGCGGCCCCCGCGACGGGCGCGTCGGCCTCGCCGCCACCCGCCGAGCGCTCCTGCAGGGCGACGTGATCCAAAAACGCGCGCAGGTCACGCCCCTGTGCGGCCTCGAAGCGGCGCGCCAGGCGCTGCAGCTTGTGCACGTTGGCAAGCCGCCGCGACACGTCACCGCTGCTTTGCAGCCAGCGCTGGTAGGCGTGGGTCTGCAGCGCCCGCTCGATCACGGCCGAGGTTCCGCGCTGTGCGGCGTCCGCGCGCTCGCGCGACAGCCATTGCGCAAACGCCGCGAGCCGCTGCTGCTCGGCGGGGTCGAGATGCGCAGCCGACTCGGACTCGCCGGCGTCGGCGACGACGCTCCACACCGGCTCGGCTGCCGCGGCCGCCGTCCGCGCGATCGACGCCAGCGCGTCGCTGGACAGGCTTGCGAGCGGGCCCGCCAGCGCGCCGTAAAGCGACAGCTCGTCCAGCGGGTTGGCGAGCGCGCGCATGTAGGTCACGAGATCGTTGACCTCCTGGCGGCGCCAGAATGCTCCCGCGCTCGCGAGCGTGTGCACGCCGCGATCCGCGAGCGCTCGCTCATAGACGTCGATGTCTCCGAGCGCTCGCAGCAACACCGCAACCTCCCCCGCGCGCGCCTCGCCCGAGCCGATCAGCTCAGCGACGCTGGCGGCGAGCGCCTGCGCCTCGGCCTCGCGCCAGCGCACAACCTGGGCGCTTGCGTAGGCGCTCGGCGTCTCCTCTGTCTGACCGTCCCCGTTCCACCCTTCTCGGCTCGTGAGAAGCAGCTCGACCTCCGGTTCGCCGGCGGGCGCCGCGGCGCTGCCGTTGTGCGCGCCCGGCGCCCCCACGGCGACCAGCGGCATGTAACGATCGCCCAAGCGCACACCGAACGCGGCGTTCACCGCGGCGAGCACCACGGCGCGGCTGCGGAAGTTGCCGCTCAGCCGCAGGCTCGCTCCGCGCGGCTCGAGCTCGTCACGGCGTCTGCGAAACAGCCGTACGTCTGCGTCGCGAAACCCATAGATCGACTGCAGTTCGTCGCCGACCGTGAACAGGTTGTCGCGCTCGATCGCGGCCAGGATCCGCAACTGGCGCGGGTTTGTGTCCTGAAACTCATCGACCAGCACCGCTGAGAAGCGCTCGGCCCACCGCTCGCGCACGCGCGGTTGTCCCTCGAGCAGCGCCAGCGCCTCGAGCTCCAGATCGTCGAAGTCCACACCCGCCCGCGCGCGCTTGAGCTCGTCATAGCGCTCGCCGAATCGCGCCAGCAGTTCGTCGAGCAGCGCGCAGGCGCGGCGAGCATCGCCGTCTGCGCGCGCCGATGCCGCGGCGCCGGTTTCCGCTCCGCCGCCGGCCCCGAGCGCGTCAGGGTCGCGGGCGGCCGGGTCCGGCAGGCGCGGGCGGCGAATGCCGCGGCTGCGCAGCTCGGCGAACGTTCGCCACAGCATCGCCCGCACGCGATCGGCGCCGTACGCGGCCACCAGGTCGATCGCGGCCGCGCGCTCGCCTGCGAAGAAATCGCGCAATGCCAGCGCGAACGCACGCTCGCGCAGGTCCGCGGCAAGCGCTTCGTCGAGGATCTGAAACTGCGGGTCCAGGCCGGCGAGCAGCGGGTGGGAGCGCAGCAGCCGCGTGCAGAAGCCGTGGAACGTGCAGACGAACGCTGCCTCGGTGTCGCGCGCGGCGTCGCGCCTGTGCAGTGCGAGCAGCCGCGCGCGCACGCGCTCGCGCAGCTCGGCTGCGGCGCGATCGGTGAACGTGATCGCAAGAATGCGCGCGGGCGCCAGGCCGTCCTCGCACACGCCGCGCACGAAGCGCTCGACCAGGACCGACGTCTTGCCGCTGCCGGCGCCCGCGGAGACCAGCAGGGGCTGGCCGCGGCGCGCTACGGCGCTCTCCTGCTCGGGCGTGAGCGCACGCTCGGCGCCGGCCTCCATCACGCCTCACAGCGGCAGATGGCGGGGTAGCTGCAACCGCCCTTGAACGCGCACGTGGCGGGGCGCGCCTCGAGCTGCCCGCGCGCGGCCTGCCCCGCGGCCTCGCGGGCGGCCGCAAGGACGTCCTCGAGCAGCTCTCGGACCTGCTCGGGATCGCGCGCGTCATCTCCAACGCATCGCAGCTGCGCGCCGGCGCCGGCCTCGAGCACGCCGCGGGCACGCAGGTCCGAACCGCTCAGCGGCTGGTAGAAGCCGCCCACGGTGCGCAGGCCGAGCAGCTCCTGGACGGCGCGCATGTACAGCGCGACCTGCAGGTCGCCCTGCGCGGCCCACTTCGCGGGCGCCGCCACGCTCGCGCCCTTGTAGTCGTAGACGACCGCTTCGCCGGCGTCGTTTGCGTCCACGCGATCGATCCGTCCACGCACCAGCACGCCCCCGCCGATGTCGAGCGCGGGCAGCGGCGCATTCTCTGTGGCGTCCGCGGCGCCGGCGTCTGCGCCATCGGCGTCAGCGCCGCCACCGTCGTCGGAGCCGCCGTCGTCGCCAAAGCCGAACTCGAGCTCGAGGTGCCGCGGCGCGAGCGCGCCTGGCGCGCCGTCGCCAACGTCCTGCGCGGCCGCATGCTCGAGATAGCGGACCAGATCGGCGTGCAGCCGCCGCCGAGCCGCCGCCGCACGTTGTGGCGAGGCGGACAGCTCGAAGCGCGGCTCGTTGTCGCGCAGGGCCGCAGCCAGCAGCTCGCGGGCAAGCTGCAATCGTGGCACGGTGATCCGCGCCGACCCCGTCGTACGTCTCAGCTCCTCGAGTGTCTGCGCGAGCGCGGCATGCGCAAGAGATCCGCGCGCCAGCGGCTCTGGGTTGGGATCGAGATCTTCGGCGCGCAGCAGCCGCTCGACCAACCAGCGCACCGGGCAGCACAGCCATATTCCCAGCGACGAGGGCGACCACGTGCGCGCCTGCAGCTCCGCCAGCAGCTCGCGGTCGTGCAGCGGTCCAAGCGCGCCCGCCCGCCGGCGGGCGGGCACACTCGGGCGCGGCGCTGGCGCGGGCGTGTCATTTTGTGCGCCCGCGACAAGCACGCGCTCTTGCTCGAGGGTCTCGTCGAACAGATCGCACACGTCGTCGACGAAAAGAGATCGCGCCGCCGTCGCGCCATCCTCGCTCGCGGCGTACCAGCTCAGCACGAGCAGCTCCTCGGGCCGCGACACCGTCGCGTAGAAGAGATAGCGCTCGGCCGCGAGCGCGTCCGGCCGGGTGTCCAGCATGAGCCCGCTCGCTTCTGCAAGGGAGCGGCGTTCGTCGTCGCCGAGCAGCGCGGGCGCCGAGCCCCACGACGGGAAGGCACCCTCCTGCATGCGGCATGCGAACAACGCGCGCACTCGCCGCGCGCGCAGCGCCAGCGGATCGAGCACGGCGACGGTCCGTGGCGACGGCTGCTCGCCGGCAGAAAGCTCGAGGTCGCTCAGCGCCTGGGCGAGCGCGAACGCATCCTGCGGGGCGAGCTCGCGCGCTGCGCGAGCCAGCTCGCGAAGCTCGCCCAGCGCCCGCCGGCCACCCGACACCGCCGCCGCCTCCAGCGACTCGTCCGCGTCGAGCACGCGCGCCCCGCGCCGTCGCGCCGCGCCGAACAGCCACAGCAGCTGGCGCTCGGCCCGCGCAACGATCGTGGCGGGCCCGCGCTGCTGGGCGAGGCGAAGCTCCTCGAGCGAGCCCAGCGGCCAATGGCGCTGCTCCCACAGCGCCAGCGCCCGCCGTCCGTCCTCGGCGCCGGCGCGGCGCAGCGCGCGCTCGAGACCGTCCGCGAGCGCGGGGCGGCTCAGCACGCCGGGGGCACGTAGAAACGCGAGCAAGTCCTGCGCGCTGCCGGCCACGCCGGCCGGCCCGAGGTCGCTGCAGCCGTCATTGCTTCCGTCTGCTTGGGCGCCCAGTCGCGGCACGCACCGCAGCAACCCGATCAGCGCAGCTCCCACCGAGCTGTCGGCGAAGCGCTGCCGCCTGGACATCGCAAACGGGATGCCCGCCGCGCCAAACACCTCTTCCAGCAGCCCCGCGCCGGCGGCTGAGGTTCGCGTCACCACGGCGATCTCGCCGGGCGCCATCCCGCCTGCAAGCAGCTCGGCGATGTGCGCGGCGACGGCCTGCAGCTCGCTGCGCTCATCGGCGGCCTCCAGCAGCCGCACCGCCCCCTGCGGGGCGCGGGGACGAACGTCGTCCTCGAACAGCGAGCGCTCCAGATGGTTCAGCGCGGCGCGCGAGTGCGTCACATAGTGCTGTGAGCGTGGGGCGAGCTCGCGGTGCTGACCGGCCAGCGGCGCGAGCGCGTGGAAGGTCGCGGCGCGACCGGCGAACGCCACCCGTCCGGGCTCGTACGCGAGCGAGACCGTCACGTCTGCCTCCGCGACCGCCCCCAACGTTTGGATCGCGTCCAGCTGCAGCGGCGTGAGATCGTCAAAGCCGTAGAACAGAACTGGCCGCCCGCTCCACAGCGACGGCTCCCGCCGCAGCGCGTCGAGCGCGCGCACCGCGAGCTGCTCTTCATCCGCTCGCCCGCTGCGACGCAGCGCCCGCAGGTATGCCTCGTACACCGCCGCGAGCGACGACGTCGCAGAGTCCGCGCCGGCCGCGTCCTCCAACCCACGCAGCAGGCGGGCCGGGCTCGCGCGCTGCACCTGCAGCTCTGCCACCAGCCGCGCCAGCGCGGCGATGAAGCCTGCCGACGCAAACGGCCCGCAGATGTCCGGCGCCTGGCGTGCGACGATCGCCTCGAGCATGCGCCGGCGGGCAAACGACCCGAGGGCTGGCACGCTGTCGCCCGCGCAGCGCACGACCGCCGACAAGAGAGCGCCAAAGCGCGTTACCTCCACGCCCATCAGCGCCCCGTCTCCGGCGAGCTCGCGGCGGTAGTGATCGACGTCCGCGCGCGTCGGCACGATCAGCAGCGGCTGTGTGTCGCGCGCGGCATGCGCCCGCACCGCCTGCAGGACGAGCTCTGCCTTGCCCGAGTTCGCGGGCCCTGTGATCAGCGTGATCGGCATCTGTGCCCATGGTCGCGCACGTGCCCGACGGGCCTGCCGCGGCGGCGACCCGAGCTTGCGTGTTCTTTTGCCCGGGCGGGCGTGCGTCGCGAGCTCAGGCGGCGCTGCGCTGTGCGACGGCGCGGCGCCCCGCCCCATCGCCCTGCCCCTGGCCGAGCTCGGCACCCGCGTCGGCCTCGGCGTCGGGCGGCTTTGCTCCCTCGCGCGCCCAGTCCTCGTCGAACTCCACGCGCCATTTGCCCTCTTCGGTCTGGCTCAGCGCGAGACGCGCGCGGAAGGTGCGCCCGCTGCGCCCGCGAAAGCCCGTAACGGGACGCGCGGTGTAGCCGTTTTTGATCAGCTCGCGCGCCACCTGCACGGGCAGCGTCTTGCCTGCCTTGGACTTCCAGATCACAAAGCCGCAGCCGGGATCCTCACGCGACCAGCACGAGTAGCCCTTGCGGTTCTCCACGATCTCGTGGCCGCACACCGGACACGGGCCGAGGCGCGCGCGGGGTATACGGACGTCTTTGAGCGTCTCGTCGAGCTTGTGCACGGTCTCGCTCGCAAAGCCCGCGATGTCGGTCATGAACTGCTTGCGCGAGTCTTCGCCGCGCTCGATCTTGCCGAGCCTGTGCTCCCAGCTGCCGGTCAGTCCCGGCGAGGTGAGGGCGTGGTGGTTTAGCAGCCTGATCACGTTCAGCCCCTTCTCGGTCGCAACCAGCGCCCGCGCGTCACGCTCCAGGTATCCGACCTGGATCAGCCGCTCGATGATCGCCGCGCGCGTCGCGGGAGTGCCGATCCCCGAGTCCTTCATCGCCTCACGCAGCTCGTCGTCGTCGACGAGCTTGCCCGCCGTCTCCATCGCTGCCAGCAGCGAGGCGTCGCTGTAGCGTCGCGGCGGTTTGGTTTCCTTGCGCGCGCTCGCCACCGCGGCAATCGCCGCGCGCTCGCCCTGCTCCAAGCGCGGTAGGCGCTGCTCGGGCGGCGCCTCGTCCTCGTCGCCGCGCGGCGCCTCGTCGGCGACCTCGTCATAGACGCCGCGCCACCCCGGCACGAGCATCAGCTTGCCGCGTGTGCGGAACATGTATCCCGCCTCACCCCGGTCGTCGCTGACGCTGACCGTGGTCTCGACGCGCGTGTTCTCAAATACCGCGTCGGGATGGAACACCGCGAGGAACCGGCGCGCGACCATGTCGTAGATGCGCCGGTCGTCTGAGCCCATCTTCTCCAGGTCGTGCTCGGCGCGCGTGGGGATGATCGCGTGGTGGTCTGTGACCTTGGCGTCGTTCACCACGCGCGCGAGCGGCAGCAGGTCAAGGGCGGTGACATATTGCGCCGCCTTGGCGTACTCGGCGCGCGCTCCCACCAGCTCGGCCACCGGCTTGATCTCGGCGATCATGTCGCTGGGCAGATAACGCGAGCTGGTGCGCGGGTACGTCAGCGCCTTGTGCTCCTCATAGCAGCGCTGCGCCGCTGCGAGCGTGCGCCGGGCGGAGAAGCCGTAGCGGTTGTTGGCCTCGCGTTGCAGCGTCGTGAGGTCGTACAGCAGCGGCGCTTTCTCGCGCTGCTCTTTCCTCTCGAGCTTGGTGATCTCGGCCGGGGGGCGCTGCACCTGCGGGCCCTCGCCGTCGTCGCCGGGGCCTCCGAGCGCGGCGACGACCGCCAGCGCCTGCTCCTCGCTTGCGACGCGGGGGCCGCGCAGCTCCTTGGCGGCGCCGGTGGCGGCGTGGAAGCGTCCCTCATAGCGGCGCTCGCCGTCGGCGACGAACGTCGCGTCCACCAGCCAGTAGGGCTCCGGCACGAAGGCTTTGATCTCCTCCTCGCGCGCAGCCACGATCGCGAGCGTCGGCGTCTGCACACGGCCCAGCGACACCGCGCCGTCGAACGAGCTGCGCAGGCGGATGGTGGCCGCGCGTGTTGCGTTCATTCCCACGATCCAGTCGGCCTCCGAGCGCGAGCGCGCCGCCGCCTCGAGCAGCGTGAACTCCGAGGCCGGGCGCAGCGAGCCGAGCGCCTCCTTCATCGCCGCGTTGGTCATCGAGTTCAGCCAGAGGCGTTGGACGGGCTTGTTCGCTTTCGCCTTCTCGTACAGGTACGCGAAGATCAGCTCTCCCTCGCGGCCGGCGTCGCACGCGTTTACGACCTCCTGCACGTCCTCGCGGGCAAGCTGGCGGCTGACCACGGTCATCTGCTTGCGGCTGCGCTCGTCGCGCACCACGAGCTTGAAGCGCTCCGGCACGATCGGCAGGTCCTCCATGCGCCAGCGCTTGAACTTGGGGTCGTACTCGTCGGGTTCTGCGAGCTGCACCAGATGCCCCACCGCCCACGTGACCACGTGGTCGGGGCCCTCGAGCAGCCCCTCGGATTTGGCAAACGGCCCCGGCAGCACGCGCGCGAGGTCCTGGCCCACGGACGGCTTCTCGGCGATCAGCAGCGTCTTTGACATTGGCGGCAGGGTAGCGGCTAGCCCGCCGCGCGCTGCCGCGAGTCGTACTTACGCCGAGTAGATCAGCCGCCGAGCGGCGCGCGCGGGCTGGCGACCCGGCAAGACGTGCGTCCCGAGCAAACGGTCACGCAACGAACGTGGGCCGTTATCCGTTGGCGCAGCCTTCGGTGCCGGCCTGCAGGCCGGCACGCTCGTGGGCCTGGGCCTGCGCGAGCACGGCCGCCACGCTGGAGTTGGCGACGCCGTAGCCGCCGGGCGTGGAGGCCCCCACGGTGCCGGCAAACACCGTCGCGAGCACGCGCCCGTCGCTGCCCACCAGCGGCCCCCCGGAGTTGCCCGGATGCACCACTCCCACCAGCGGCGTCAGCAGCCGCGTGACCGGGCCGCGCCCGTAGGCGTCCTGCGTGTCCACCGACTGCGTGCGCCCGATGCGCGCGGGCCGCGCGTCGAACGGCCCGTTTTCGGGATACCCGAGAATCGCGCCCGGCGTACCCGACGCGGGGTCTTGCGCCAACGCCAGCGCCGGCAGCGCGAGCCCGGACACGTGCAGCACCGCCACGTCGTCGATCGGATCGAACGCGATCGGCTGGGCCGGCAGCTGCGGCTGGCGCCCGCCCACCTCGACCGTGGTGTCATCCTCGCCGGCCACCACGTGTGCGTTGGTCACAACCGTTTCGGGTTCGGCCACCCAGCCCGACCCCTCGATGGCCAGGCCGCAGGCGGTGCCGAGAACTCGCACGACGCTGGGCGCTGCGCGCCGCACGCCGGGCGCGGCGGCGCTCTGCGGCAGCGGCGCCGGCACGTTGGCCGAAGGCCCGGTCAGGTGCGGCAGCGGATCCAGTCGCGCGAGGGCGTTGAGCAGCGGGCCCGTGGGCGGCAGCAGCACGTTGAGCTCGCGCAGGATGCTCGAGCGCTGGATGTCCGCCCGCAGCTGGCTCTGGTTCGGCGCCTGCGCGGCGACCGCGGCGAGGATCCACACGATGCCAAGCCCGAGCGCCGCGCCGAGCGCCGCCCCGAGCACGCCGTCGAGCAGGCCCAGCCCGGGGATCACCAGCGCGCGCCGCACGCGAAGGCCCACTCCCTCGAGGCCACTTGCCAGAATCGCGCCTGCCAGCAGCGCGCCGAGCAGGCCGAACGCCGGAGCGTAAGGGGACGATGAGCCGTCAGGCAGCACGAGTGGACCGAGGCGGGTGCCCACAAAGGCACCCAGCGCGAAGCCTGCGAAGGAGAGCACCCCGACGATGAACCCGCGGCGGAAGCCAAAAGACGCGAGCAACGCGGCGAAGGCCACGATGATCCAGTCCACGCCGGTCACCGCAATGTTCTACCGCGAGCCAAGCCATGACCCACGAAGGCGCGCGCGGCGCGCGCTGCCGGTGATCGTGGTGGCCGCGGCGGCGTTTGCCACGGGCGCGATCGCGGGCGCGGGGCACGGCGCATCGGCGCGCGATCGCCTCGCATTGCAGTTCACGCGCTCGTGGGCCGAGGGGCAGTACGCGCGCATGTATCTGCAGATCGATGCGGCATCCCGGCGCGCGACGCCGCCGGCGACGTTCGCGAGCGACTACGAACGCGCGCTTCGCACCGCGACCGCCACGAGCGTGAGCGTGAGCGGACGCCCGCGCGACGCAGGCGCGCTCGTGCGCGTGCCGGTGTCGGTGCGCACGCGCGTGTTCGGCGCGCTGGCCCTGCAGTTTGAGCTGCGCATCGCGTCGCAGCGCGGCGTGGC
>DASZFR010000079.1:0-8878 GCA_035939635.1 Solirubrobacteraceae bacterium | reverse complement strand
TGCCATCCGCGCGCCCGCGACGCGGCGACGAGCTGCGCGACACGCGAGCGCAGGGTCGCGATTGGCGGCCTCACCAACAGCGCGGAGCTCTGCACGACTCCGCCCGGGTAGACGAAGCTGACCTGCGGACAGCTGGCCATCTTGTACAGCCCAAGCAGCGACCCGTCACGATCTTCGCCCACAGGTATCCGCAGCCCACGCGAACTCACCAGCCGACGCAGCTTGGGCCGGTCGCCCTTCAGCGCCACGGCGGCGAACTGAACGCCCGGGAACGACGGCGAGATCGACTGTATGTCGCCGAGCACCTTCTCGCAGGAGCCGGCATCCAGGAACAGCGCGAGCACGACGGGGCCGCGTTCGTAGAGCTGGCAGATGTTGAGGATTTCAACGCCGCGCTCCTGGCAGGCAGGGACGTTCCCGCGCCGGCCTTCGTGGGCGTAGGTGGCGATGTCGGCGTCGCCGCTGAGGTTGCCGGATACGAGCGGCACCGCAAACGGAGGCACGCTGTGGCCCGGTTCGATCCCCTTGGACCCGTTCGGCTTGGTGAGGATGGTGTTCAGCGTGATCAGCGCGAGGATGAACAGCGCGAGCAGGCCCACGTAACGCCCGTAACGCGCGACCGGGCGCTGCACGCGCTCCTCGTTCATCGGCGCAGTCCACCCAAACGACCACGCAGGAACGGCACGCGCGCGAAGGGCACGCGGGCGGCCAGCGCGGAGGCCACCGCCCCGACGCCGGCCGACTCGCGCTCGCCGTTGCGCCCGTGCGCAGGAGCGCGACCCCCATCGCCGGAGCGCGCGAGGGCGCGCTCACGCAGGTCGCGGTCTGGACCGGCGAAGCACAAGAGCGCGGCCGGGAGCGCGATCATGACGCCGGCGAGCGACACGGTGAGGTCGATCAGCGTCACGAGCCCGAAGTCACGCAGCATGCGGATGTCCGACAGCACCAGCACGCCGAAACCCGCGATCGCGGTGATGCCCGACGCGAGCACCGCGGCCCCAGTGCGCTCGTAAGCGCGGCGCAGCGCGCTGAGCGTGTCGTGCCCCGCGAGGCGCTCTTGGCGGTGACGCTCGCTCAGCAGCACGCTGAACTCAGTGGAAATCGCGATCACCAGCGCGCCGAGCGTCACCGACATCGGGTTCAGCGGCACGCGCACGGCGAACAGCACGAGCGCCGACCAGCCGCTCGCGAGCGCCACCGGCACGACCGGCACCAGCGCGCGGCGGCGGTCACCTCGGAACAGCAGCAGGAGCACGAGCGCGACCGCGAGCAGCCCAGCCGCCAGCGTGAGCAGCCGCCGCGGCACCGACGCCACTTGCGCACCCGACGCGGCCGCCAGCACCGGCAAGCCCACCAGCTGCGCGCTGATGCCCCGCGGTGGGTGCAGCCGTGCGCGCATGCCGTCGATCAGCTGCTGCTGTTGCTGCAGGCTCATCAGGCGGATACCGAACGCCAGCGTCGCCGTGTGCCCATCGCCGCTGATCACGTCTTGGGAGAAGTACGGCGGGATCGCCGCGAGCAGCCCGTCGACCTGTTCGGCTGAGAGTTTGTGCCCCGACGACGCGCCGGCGGGCGATACGCCCGGAAGCTGGCCCGCGAAGAGGTCAGGCAGCGAGAACGCGGGGCACAGCCGCGCCTGCCCACAGCCGCGCGTGGCGCTGTAGCCGAAGTGGCGCAGCACGGCGCTCTGGTAGGAGCTCATCCATTCGATGGTCGCGGGCGTCGCCAGGCGCGGGCCGCTGATCATCACGTCGATCTCGCCGCCAACGCCGGTGATGCGCTCGAGTTCGTCCAGCGCCTGCAACGAGCTGAGGCCCTGGGGCACGAGCTTTGTGATGTCGGTCTCGACATGAGTCTGGGTGTCCAGGCCGATGCCAAGCGCGGCGAGCGCGAACCCGACCGCCAGCACCGTGCGCGGACGCCGCACGGCGCCGGACAGCGCCGCGCGCCGCAGCGCGGCCGCGAGCGGGTTGTCGAGCACCAGCTCGCGCGCCCCCCGCCATGCGGGCAAGAGGCGCGCCTGCACCCACGCGCCCCAGGGGCGGAACGGCGCTCGCGCGCCGGCGGCGCGCCGGCGCGGCGCGCCGTGCACAAGCGCGAGGCCGGCGGCGCCCGCGGTAAGGGCGCACAAAAACGCGATCGCCAAGCCCGCCGCGAGCAGCACCGCGAAGCCGCGCACCATCGGCACCGGCGACAGCAGCAGCACCAGCATCGCGCTCGCGCTCGCGGCGGCGGCCGTGGCAATCGTCGCCGCCCCGGCGCCGGCGGCGCCGGCCACGAGCACGTCAGGGGCCTCTTGGGCCGCGTTGGCCGCGCGCTCCTCCACGCGCGCCTGAAACTGGATCGCGTAGTCCACCGCGAGGCCAATCAACACGGGCAATACGGCGACCTGCGCCATCGCCACAGAGCCGCCGGCAAGCGACAGCGCGGCGAACGTCAGCGCGGTCGCAAGCAGCGCCACAGCCAGCGGCAGCAGTCGCCCCGGCCAGGAAAGGATCAAGCCGAGCGTTGCCGCCATCACCAGCAGCACGGCGATGAGCAGAAGCTCTATGGAGTGGGTGATCGAGTGCGTGAGGTCTGCGACGATCGCCGGCTCGCCCGTGACCAGGTAGCGCTCGCCGTGCTGGGGCTGCCACTGGCGCATCGCCACCGCCTGGCGGATCAGGTCAATGGTGTGATTGCGCTGTGACTCGGACAGGCCTGCGCGCAGGCGCACAGACACGAGCGCCGCGTCACGGCTCGGGAACAGGTACGCAAAGCGCTGCTTGGGCGTGCCCGCAGGCTTGGTCGAGTCGAACACCAGCGTGGAGACGAAATTGCGATTGGTGATGCTCGGCCGTTCGGTGAGCCCGTACTGCAGCGCGACCGTGGCGAGGCTCTCCGCGAAACGGCCCGTGGTCAGCCGGGCGGCCTGGCTGGCAAGTGAGCGAGCTTGGGCAGCCGACAGCCCGCGCGCGAGCGCCGCGGCGCGCACCACGCGTTCGGACTGTCGCGCCTGCGCCTGCGCCTGCGCGGTCGCCGCCGCGAGCTGTTCGTCGATCTGGCTGGCGGCCTCGTTGACGAACGTTCCCGGCCCGAGCACCACCTTCACCGTGTGCGCGCGCGCGAGCTGGCCGCACGGCCCGCCCGCGCCACCCTCGGACGCGAGCGCGTTCGCAGGCACGTTGCCCGACAGGCAGCCCTCCAGTCCGAGCAGCCGCTCGAGATCTTCGCTGAGGACCAGCTGCTGCAGATCGCCCTTGACCACCACGTCGATCGGCTCTTCGCCGAACGTGGCATAGAAGCGCTGCGTCTGCACGTAGTCGCGGCTGGAGCTCGACACGAGCGTGCTCGCTGCCGCCGTGGGGTGCAGACGCAGCGCGAGCGCGGCTGCTCCCAGCCCCAGCGCGACCGCTACCACGACGACGAGCCGCGGCCTGCGGGCCGCGCCACCCGCGAGCGCGGACAGGATCCGGCTTGCGCTCACTCCATTCCGAGGGGCCCGGCCGCCGCGCCCGACAAGAACTGGCGCACGAACGGGTTTTCGGAGGCGAACAGCTCCTCGGCCGGCCCCGATTCAACGATCCGCCCCTTCCACAGCACGCACAGGTGGTCAGCGACGCGCCGCGCGCTCATGATGTCGTGCGTGATCACGCAGTAGCAGCCGCCGTTCTCGGCATGCACTTCCTTGATCAGCTCGCACAGGAGCGCGGTGCGCACCGGATCAAGCCCCGAGTCCGGCTCGTCGAACAGCACGATCTCCGGGTCGAGCACGAGTGCGCGCGCAAAGCCGGCGCGCTTGCGCATGCCCCCCGAGAGCTCGTTGGGCATCTTGTGGCCCTCATCCCCCAGTCCCACCTCGCGCATGCGCCGGTTGACGATCTCGGCGATCTCCTCATCGCCCTTCTCGGTGTGCTGGCGCAACGGAAAGGCGACGTTGTCATACAGCGTCAGCGACCCGAACAGGGCGCCGTCCTGGAACAGCACGCCAAACTTCTTACGCAGCTCGAACAGCTCCTGGTCGGGCAGGCTCGGCACCGAGCGGCCCTGCACGATCACGTCGCCCGAATCCGGGTACAGCAGCCCCACGATGTGCTTGATGCACACCGACTTGCCGGTGCCCGACGGGCCGATGATCATCGAGATCTTGCCGTCCGGCAGGCCCATGTTCAGCCCACGCAGCACGTGGTTTCTGCCGAACGTCTTGTGCACCTCGATGAACTCGACCGCGTCCGGCGCGTTGGTCGGACGGATAACGCCCGTGTGGTAGCGATACTCGTCCGCCTCGTCACCTGAAGGAGGCACGCCCACCGTGCGCTCGGCCATGGTTAGCCCCCGATTGGGGCGCGCGGGTTCGCCCCCCAGAAGACCTGCGTGCCTAGCGCGCCGATGATGTGCACAAGCACCAGGTTTAGCACCATCGACTTCGCCGTCGCGCGGCCCACGCCGACAGGGCCACCGGAGGCGTTGTAGCCGTAGTAGCACGCGACGAGCACGATCGCGGTGGCCATGAACATGGCCTTGATGAGGCTGTATAAGAAGTCCGGCGGGTTCTGGAACTGCCAGAAGATCAATAAGTAGCCGCCCGAGGACACGTAACCGATCTGGTACACGTCGGCGATGTAGGAGGCGACGAAGGCGGCGCCGATGCCAGCCAGGTACATGAACGGGAACACCAGCCACGCCGCGAGCAGGCGCGTGGCGCACAGGAAGGTCACGGAGTTGATGCCCATCACCTCGAGCGCGTCGATCTCCTCGGAGATGCGCATCGCGCCGAGCTCGGCCACGATCCCCGTGCCGACCTTCGCCGCGAGCATGTAGCCGAACGCGTACGGCGTGATCTCGCGCAGGTCACACCAGGCGCTGAACACGCCCGAGTAGGCCGGCGCGCCCTGCGCCGCTGTGAAGTACGCCCCCTCGATCCCGCACTGCAGGCCGAGGATGAACATCAACGTCCAGATGATCGTGGTGGAGCCGATGATCAGGATGCCCGACTGACGCAGCGCCTCGCCGGTGAAGCGAAACACGCGCAGCCCGTAGACATCGCGCACGATCTCCCCGGTGAACCGGCCGATCTCGCCCGTCGCGGCGAGCCATTCGCGGGGCATCGCGAGCAGCTCGTTCACTTGATCACCAGGATGTTCGGGTGGGTGGCAAGCAGCGTCTGCGTGAAGACGTAGTCAAACGTGAATATCGCGGTGAACGCGAGCACCACCGCCTCGTTGACCGCGCGCCCCACGCCCTCGGCGCCGCCCGACGCGGACATGCCCTTGTAGCAGCAGACGATCGCGATGATGGCGCCGTAGATCGTGGTCTTGAGCACCGACCCCCACAGGTCGGTGGTGGAGGCGTTGGCGAACAGCGTCGCCCAGAACGGTCCCAGCGGCTGGCCGTTGACGAGCTCGGCGAGGATGCCGCCGAAGATGCCGAACAGCAGCGCGTAGATGTCGAACAGGCCCGTCACCACCATCAGCGCGAGAAAGCGCGGGACCACGAGGTTCTTCACCGGGTCCACGCCGAGCACCTGCAGCGCGTCGAGCTCCTCGCGCACCTTGCGCGCACCGAGGTCGGCCGTTATCGCAGTGCCCGCCACTCCCGCCACGACAATCGCGGTCACGCTCGGTCCGATCTCGCGAATCGCCCCCAGCACGAAGAAGCCGCCCAGGCGGTCCAGCGCGCCGAACAGCGTGAGGAAGTTCGCGGCCTGCAGCCCCGGCGCCGCGTAGCACAGGCAGACGGTGGAGATCAGCAGCGGAAACCAGCACAGGCGCAGCGCGAACAGAAACTGCGACACCAGCTCGCCGCCGTAGGGGTAGGGCGGCCGCAGCGCAGACCAGATGGTCCGGCCGGTGAGGATCATCATGTCCCCGAATTCCTCCAGCAAGTGCCTTGCGGGGATAAACGCCCGCTGGGCAACGCCGCGAACCATTAGTCTTGCGCCCCTCCTCGGGTCGGGACCGTCTGCGCTGGAAACTCTACGCCATGAGTGCCGGGCGCGCCACCAGTCGCGCCGCGCGCCCCTCAGAACGGGTGACGGCGCGCAAATCCGCTGGTATCGTGGCCGTTCGTGCGGGGGCGGAGAGTGCTCGGATCGCTGCTCGCGGGCGCCTGCGTGGCGCTCGCTGCGGCGGGCTGCGGCGGGGCGCGCCAAGACGCCCACGAACCCGAAGGCACATACGCGATGGAAGTCGTCAAAGCGAGCTTCCCGCCGAGTCAGTCGATCGCGCGACCGACCGACTTCGTACTGCAGGTGCGAAATGCGGGCGGCCACACCGCGCCGGCCGTCGCGGTCTCGATCGACTCGTTCAACTACGTCGAAAACTATCCCAACCTCGCTTCGAGCCAGCGTCCGGTGTGGGTGATCGAACGCGGGCCGGGCGCGGTGTCGAAAGTGCCCGTGGAGAGCGCCGCGGTCAGCCCTCCCGGCGGCGCGACGACGCAGTACGTCAACACGTGGTCGCTCGGCCCGCTGGCCGCCGGCCAGACCCAGATCTACCGCTGGCGCGTGGTGCCGGTCAAGGCCGGCGTGCACACCGTGCACTACAGGATCGCCGCCGGCCTGGCCGGCAAGGCCACGGCTCAGATCGCCTCCGGGGGCCCGGTCAAGGGGCAGCTCACGGCCGACGTCGCGCCGAGGCCACCGGCGCGACACGTCGACCCCGCGACCGGCCAGGTCGTGCCCGGCGAGTTCCCGCTCGTCCCGTAGCAAGTCGGTCTGCCGCGGGCCCCGAACGCGCCCGGGCGCACCGGCGCCGGGCGCTTGGCCGCGTGTCCAACCACGGCCGCCGCGTTTTCGCCATCGTGGCAAAGCCCTCCGCGCTCTGTGCGAATACGATTGCGCCCTGCCACGAGACGGGGGCGGAAGTCGTGCCCGGGTGCAGCCCGGCGGCGCCATGAGCCGAGCGGCCCAGTCCGCCTGTGTCCATCACGCCAACAGGAGGATCTGATCAGCCGATGACCACACCGCAGCAGAGCGCGATCCACGAACTCGTCGCGGGCGACGAGCCCCTCACGATCGAGAAGTTCGCCGGCAAGGACGATCCCGGCGCGGCGGACGTGCTCGCCATGGCCGACAAGCTCGGCGTGCGGATGGTCGACCTGAAGTTCACCGACGTGCCGGGCACCTGGCAGCACATGACGCTGTCGATCAGCGCGCTCGAGGAGGACGCCTTCAGCGACGGTCTCGGCTTCGACGGCTCGTCGATCAGGGGCTTTCAGCAGATCGCGGAGTCCGACATGCTGCTGATGCCCGATCCCGCCACCGCGAAGATCGACCCCTTCTACTCGGTGCGCACGATGTCGGTGATCTGCAACGTGATCGACCCGATCACGCGCGAGGCGTACTCGCGGGACCCCCGTTACGTGGCGCAGAAGGCCGAGCGCCACCTGAAGGACACGGGCATTGCCGACACCGCCTACTTCGGGCCCGAGGCGGAGTTCTACGTTTTTGACCACGTCTCCTTCGACCAGAGAACGCACACCGCGTACTACGAGGTCGACACAGCCGAGGCGTACTGGAACCGCGGCGCCGGCTTCGGCGACCCCCACTCAAAGCCCAACGTGGGCCACCACCCGCGCTCGCAGGAGGGCTACTTCCCGGTGCCGCCGATGGACACGCAGGGCGATCTGCGCGCGCTTATGGTGCTGACGCTCGAGGCGCTCGGGGTGTCCTGCGAGTTCCACCACCACGAGGTCGGCGGCCCGGGGCAGGGCGAGATCGACCTGAAGTTCGAACCGCTGCTGCACATGGCCGACACGCTGATGATGCACAAGTACATCGTCAAGAACGTCGCGCGGGCAGGAGGCAAAAGCGCCACGTTCCTGCCCAAGCCGATCTTCGAAGAGAACGGCTCCGGGATGCACGTGCACCAGTCGCTGTGGAAGGACGGCGCGACGCTGATGTTCGACGAGAACGGCTACGCGCTGCTGTCAGACGCCGCGCTCAGCTACGTCGCGGGTCTGCTCGAGCACGGTCGTGCGCTGATGGCCTTCTGTGCGCCATCGAACAACAGCTACCGCCGCCTGGTGCCCGGTTACGAGGCGCCGGTGAACCTCGTGCACTCGCAGCGCAACCGCTCCGCGGCGGTGCGCATTCCGATGTATCTCGCTTCGCCAAAGGCAAAGCGCGTGGAGTTCCGCCCGCCGGACCCCCTCACCAACCCCTACCTCGGCTTCTCAGCGCTGTTGATGGCCGGGCTCGACGGGATCAAAAGGGGTCTCAAGCCCGGCAACCCGGTGGACGTGGACCTGTTCGACCTCTCAGACGAGGAGCTCGAAAAGATCGCCCACGTGCCGGGCTCGCTGGGAGAGGCGATGGACGCGCTCGAAGCAGACCACGAGTTCCTGCTCGACGGCGGCGTCTTCACGCCGGACCTGGTCGAGGAGTGGATCAACTACAAGCGCGCCGAGGCCAAGGAGCTCGACCTGCGTCCGCACCCATGGGAGTTCGTGCAGTCCTACGACGGCTGACAGCGGGCGCCACGCCGCGACGCGCGACGAGCTAGCCGTCGCGCGAACGTCGCGCAACGCAGGCGCGAGGGCGTCGCGTCGCGCGATCTTCGTCGCGTGCAGGCGCGTGCACGTACGCCTGCGCCGCTCGCGTGCGAGCCCAGGGACGCCCCAACTCGCTAGCTAGCATTGCCCAATGGCACGCGACTACCTGCAAACGCTGCGCGAGCACGTCGTCGTATACGACGGCGGCATGGGCGCCACGCTCGAGCAGTTCGAGCTGACCAGCGCCGACTACGGCGGTCTTGCCGGCAAGTGCCACGAGGCGCTCGTGCTCAACCGGCCCGACGTGATCGAGGGCGTACACAGCTCGATGCTCGAGGCCGGGGCGGAGGTGCTCGAGACCGACACGTTCCAAGCCTCGCGGATCAAGCTCGAAGAGTGGGGCCTC